>NZ_JBHWZJ010000139.1:0-17262 GCF_042728415.1 Streptomyces sp. NPDC060198
GGTCCCGGCCGCGGTGAGCATCGCGGCCGTCGCCGGGGTCCACCGCACCTGCCAACGCGTCGTGAGCCCTTCCGTGCCGGCCCCGCCGCTCACCTCCTGCTCCTGCGCGTAAGGGATGCCACACACCGTCAGCCGGCGCAGCAGCAGTTCGCGGCGCCGGTCCAGGGGGGAGCGCGCCGGGTCGAGCCGGAGGTCGCGCGGTGTCTTCTCGTGCGCGTCCTGTGGGCCGGGGAGGGAGAGTGCCTCGGTCTCGGCCTCGACCGCGGGGCCCAGTCCACCGCGCGGAGCTGCGGGCGCGGGCCGGCCGGTGCGGGTTCCGACGAGTACGCGTTCGAGGGCCCGGGCGACGGCGCGGCCCGTGCCGTAGGTCTCGCCGCGCCCCAGCACCGTCTGTACGGCTTCCAGGAGTTCACCGCGGCCGGGGGCGGGCAGACCGCGCAGGCGGGCCAGGTCTCCGGCCACCCGGACGACTTCCCGGCCGTCGGCCGGGCCGTAGGGGTGGCCCTGGTCGCGCAGGGCGGCGCAGACCCGGACCGCGGTGCGGATCAGGGCCTCGTGCAGCGCGGCCGGGTCCCCTGCGGCGTCCAGGACGGTGTGCTGCCACTCCGGGTCCCGGATACCGGCCGGGTAGCCGGACCGTGAGTCGAGCAGCGGGTACGTGTACGGGACCAGGGAGACCGTGCACCCCGCCGTCCCGGCAGCGCCGTTCACGCGGCCGTCGGCGCCCGGCTCGGTCGGGAGGCCGGACGCGTCCGGCCTGTCCGGAACAGGACCACCCGCGGCCTCCACGGCCCCGGCTCCCGCGGCCCCGGAGGTGGACGACAGCAGCGCCGGGGTGTGGAAGGCTCCGACCACCACGGCGGGCCGCCGTCCGTTCGCCAGGGCCTCGGCGAGGTGTCCGCGCATGTACTCCTCGCGCGCCAGGTCCGTACCGTGCACCCCGCCCCGTGCCTCGGCCTCGTGGCGCAGTGCCCAGCCGGTGAGCAGGGCGGCACGGCGGAGTGCCTCGGGTGTCGATCCGGGCGCGAGTGCCTCCACCAGCCGGTCCCACAGGTCGTCGCCGTCCCGGCCGGTGAGCCGGGACCGGAGCGCGGTGGACAGGCCGTACCCCTCCCCCGGCACGGGTGCGGAGTCGGCGCCCGGGACAGGGGTGGGGGTGGGGGTGGCCTGGTCGCCCCGCGCCCATGCACGGTCGGCCAGCGGGAGGTCGCAGGCCACGGCCGGGACACCGTTTCTCGCCGCCCAGCGCAGAGCGACGAGTTCGGGCGAGAAGTCGGCGAACGGGTAGAAAGCGGGCCCCCCGGCACCCGCCGAGCCGGGCCCGGTCCCCTCGGCGAGCACCGCGGCCAGCGCCACCGGGGCCTCGGTCTCCTCGTGCGCGAGCCAGCCGAGCCAGGGCTGGAACTCGGCGGGCAGTTCGACGAGGAGGACGCCCGGGGCAGCCGCGTCCAGCAGTGCGGGGAGGGCGGCCGCCAGCGAGGGCGCGTGGTGGCGCACCCCGATCAGGAACGGCAACCCGGGTCCGGTCGCCGCGAGGGCCGCCGCCGCGGCTTCCGGGACGGCGGACCCGGCGGCCCGGCCCCGCGCCGGAGAAACGACCGGCGCACCGGCCGTGGACGGCCCCTCGGCGGTGGACCGGGTCCGGGGGGTGATCGACTCGCTCATCCGTCAGTTCTCCAGCACCGCGCGCAGGTCCCACAGGGCACGCCAGGTGGCCGAACCCTGTTCCGCACGCCTGCGCACCGGCCCGTCCCAGTACCCCAGCAGCCGCGCCGCGTCGGCGGGGTCGTCCTTTCGGACGACGCCGAGCAGATGGCCTGGCAGGAGGGAAAGCACGTCCCGGTCGCCGGGGAAGTAGGCGGCGGCCAGGCCCAGGGAGCCCGCGACGGAGACGGCCTCCGCCGTGCTCATCACCGTGGAGGGGCGCTCGACCTCCCAGCCCTCCGCCGAGTGGCCCTCACGCAGGTCCCGGAAGGCTGTGACGAGGGCTTCGAGCACCGCGTCGTCCACCTGGTAGGCGGCGCCCACCCGTTCGACGGCTGCCCGGGACTGGCGCCGGACGAGCGCGGTCTCGGCGTCCACGTCCCCGATGGGGCCCACGGTCTCGAAGTTGAAGCGCCGCTTCAGCGCGGCGGACATCTCCGAGACGCCCTTGTCCCGCAGGTTGGCGGTGGCGATGAGGGTGAACCCGGGGGCCGCGTGCACCTGGGAGCCCTCGCCGCCCGCCAGTTCGGGGACCGCGATCCGCCGCTCGGAAAGCAACGACACGAGGGCGTCCTGGACCTCCGGCAGGCAGCGGGTGACCTCCTCGATACGGGCGACGGCCCCCCGGGTCATGGCCGTGAGTACCGGGGAGGGCACCAGAGCCCGCTCGGTGGGCCCCTGGGCGAGCAGCAGCGCGTAGTTCCAGCCGTACCTGAGCTGGTCCTCGGTGGTGCCGGCGGTGCCCTGCACGGTGAGGGCGCTGGTTCCGCAGACGGCCGCCGACAGCAGTTCGGAGAGCATCGACTTGGCGGTGCCGGGTTCTCCCACGAGGAGGAGTCCGCGCTCTCCGGCGAGGGTGACCACGCACCGTTCGACCAGTGCACGCTCGCCGACGAACTTCTGTTCGATCGTCAGGCGGAGCGGCACCCCGGCTCCGGGCCGGGCGCCCTTCGGCAGGCTCAGTGCCTCACCCGCGCTGCCCATCACGAAGGTGACGACGGCGCGGGGGGTGAGCAGCCAGCCGGTTGGGCGGGGGCCCGAGTCGTGGGCGGCGAGGAAGGCCAGCTCGGTGGCGTACCGGTCCTCGGGCGGCGTGGTCTGCCGGTGCTCCCGGCCGGGCGGCGCCGGCTGATCCGGGACGCCGGCCGTGGGGGTACCGCCCGTGGCGGTGCTGTCCGTGGTGGTCGTGGTGTCGTTCGTCATCGGCGGCGGCCCTTCCGGGTTGCGCGAGTGTCCAGTTCTTCGAAGGCGGGGGCGTCCCCGCCGCGGACCCGTGCCCAAGCGGCCGCGAACAGCGCGGGCACGGGGAGGTGGGGCAGGGTCCGGGCGTACCCGGCGACCGGGTACAGCTTTTCCTTCCAGGTCTCCAGCGGCAGTCCGGGGGCGCCGCGTTCCAGCCAGCCACAGGGGAGGAACAGCGTGCGCCCGGCGCGGGAGCGCTTCGCCTCCACGACGAGGTCGGTGGCGGTGAGTTCCGCACGGGCCTTCTTGACCCGTGCCGACTTCCACCCGGTCCACCGGACACAGTTGCGGTCCGTGGGGTCGGGCAGGGCGAGCAGCATCAGATAGAGGGCTGCGGCGTCCTCGCTCAGGCCGAGGGCGTCGACGGCCTCCGCCAGAAGGTCGGGCACCGCGCGTGTCGGGTCCTGGGCCGGGTGGAGCGGGGAGCCGTCGGGGGCACCCGACGAGGCCAGCGCGGACGTCTCTTCGTCCAGCAACGCGCGCAGGGCGAGCAGATCGCCGGTGCCGTGGGGGGCGACGATGCCCTCGACCAGGCCGAACGCCGGATCGTCGGGGCCCGCCAGGCCGGCCGGGCGGATCAGCAGCCGCTCGCTGGTGCCGTGGCCGGGGGCGAGAAGCATGGCCGTACCGACCCGGACCAGTCCGTCGGTGCCGGCGCCGCCGGACTCGGGAAGCCCGTGGGCGGCGCGGACCGCGGGGGCGATCGAGTTCCCCGCCTCGGTCCATTGCAGACCGAGGTCCAGAACCAGGCCAGGGTCGGCGAGGCGGTCTCGCAGCGCCGCGAGCCCGACGGGCAGGTGCGCCCGCACGGGATGCCCGTACGGCAACGTGTAGGCGAGGGTGCGCAGGGCGGTGAGTGCCGAAACGAGGGCACCGCGTGCGTTCACCTGGCGCAGGACCGGGCGACCGGTGCCGTCCGGTACATCGGTGCCGTGGGCGAGCCAGGTCCGGGAGCCGGTGTTGAGGATCAGGTCGACGGCGTCCGCGGTGGTACCCGACAGGTCGAGGTCCAGTTCCTCGGGGACGCGGACGAGGGAGGCCAGTCTCTCCCGCCAGACCTCGGTGGCGGCCCCGACGTCGGGGCCGGTGGACCAGAGTTCGGCCGGGTCCACGGGGAGCAGAGCCCGGAGCAGGGCGTGCAGGTCGGCCGGGGGCAGTGCGTCCAGACCGGCCTGGGCGGCCTCGAAGGCACGCGTCTTCACCCCGAGCAGCGCCAGCGCCTCGGTGCCGGGGTCCTGGACGGCACCGGAAAGCAGCGCGGCGGACTGGAGGGGGCCGATACCGGTGGCCGTGTGGAACGCCTCGGCGGCCTCAGGACGCCAGGGCGCCGGGCCCTGCTCCCGTACCCGGGTGGTGAGCCGGGTGAGCCGGTCGCGGGCGATGCCGTTCCGGTACACGTGCTCGCGGTCCAGGGTGAAGCCGGGGACGGGGCCGAAGGCGCCGGTCGGATCGTGGTCCAGGGCGAGCCAGCGTACGGCGTCGTTCCGGGAGTTCTGGCCGCGGCTGTCGAGGACCACGACGGTACGGGCGCCTCTGCGCAGCACCTGGCCGAGGCGGCCCACCGGCTCGTGGCGTCCCGTCCCGGGAATCCCTGCGCCGTACGGTTCGACGAGCACCACCTGCCGGACCGTGCCCGCCGGGTCGGCCAACGGGCCTGCGGCCAGGGCTTCCAGCAGCACGAGGAGCCCGGTGCGGTGTTCGGGGGAAGTGGTCGCCGAGGCGGCACGGTAGGCCAGTTCGGGCAGCATGCCGAGGACGGAGGTCCAGCTCAGGGAGTCGCCGGGCACGGTGCACTCGTCCCGTTGCCAGCCGTCCACGGACGTGAACGGGACCTTGGACGGTGCGGGCGGGCCGAACGCCGGCCGGCCGCCGAAGACATGGTTGACGGCGAGGATCTGCCGGATCACGGTCCACCGGCGCCCGCCTCCCCACCAGCCGCCGCGCATCCGCTCGGAGCCCCAGGCGGACGCGTTCTGCAGGGTCGTGTCGTCGCCGTGCTCGGGCTCGTGGTCGAAGAACATGCCTCGGGTGCGGGCGAGGTCCTGGGGAGCGACGGGCTCCACCGGCTTGGGCGGTTCCAGGTACCGGGCGGCTTCGGCAGCCCGGTCCACCGTGGTCCGGACGAGTCCGGTGATGCCCGCGAGGAGCCGTGGATCGGTCACCTCGGGCAGCACCCGGGCGACGGCCGCCTCGCACAGCTCGCGCGACGAAGGCCCCGTGTACTCCTCGACGGCCCGGAACGCCTGGAGGTGCTGGACGACCGCGACGGCGACCTCCTCGAACACCTCCCCCGCACGGGAATCGGTCAGGTTCCGCAGAACGGCGGAGCCCCGCTCGTCCCTGGGGCGCAGGGCGTGCCAGTAGGCGACGGGGGGCACGTAGGGGGTGCCCGCCACGTCGTTCCCGCCGGAGGAACCGGGGATGGCGGACCACAGGCCGCCACCGATGCCGTCCGTGTCCGCCGGGTGCGCTTCGACGGAGCGGTGGTGCAGGACCGCGACAGGCCGTGATCCACCGGGCAGGGTGAGGGCTCCGAGCGGCACCGGGGAGCCTCCCCCGGGAAGCGGGTACGGCAGGGTCACCGTGTGTCCGTCGGGGGTGCCTGCGACGATCCGGTGCCCGCCGGCGGGGGCTGCCGTGCCGGGTTCGTCGACCGTGCGGCGGACCCAGCGGCCGAGGACCGTGCCGTCCGTGCCGAAGGGCGTGGCTTCCAGACCGGGCTGGATGGGCAACACCTGGCAGTGCTCGGTGAGCAGCCGGGTGCCGTCCCGCACCCCCGAGCGGAGGAAGGCGGGGAGGGACGCGCGGCCGTGCGTACCGGCGGCCGGGTCGTATTCCAGCCACACCTGCTGCGAACCCTGGTGGCCCTCGCGCCAGTGGCCGGTGCCGTCGGAGATGACGGCACGCTGGGGCGGGAGGGAGGTGTCGCCGGCGTGCAGGGCCTGCCCGCCGGTGGCCCGGCCTCCGCCGGGCAGGGGCAGGCATACGTCGTCCGAGGCACCGGAGCCGCCCCAGCGGGGGATCTGCTCGCCGCCGACGGTGAACACCTCGGCGGGGCGGTGCGACCAGTAGCCGCGCTGCGTGCCGTCCTCCCACCAGATGACCAGCAACTCGCCGTCGACGTAACGGAAGGCGAACGTCCGCCAGTGGTCGACGGCGGCGGGCAGCCGCAGGGTGTGCCGCAGAAGAACACCCTGCGGGCCGACGACGACGGCCCGTTCGAGGGTGCTCAGGATCAGCGCGGGCCAGGCTCCGGTGACACCGACGTTCTCCGACCGGTGATGTTGCTGCCGTGTGGCGGAGGCGACCTCGGCGGCAAGTTCGGCGTACGTCTCGTCGAGCGCGGGCCAGCCCAACTCGTCGAGGACACCGGTACGCAGAGTGGAAGCGAGCAGGGGGACGACGTCGTGGCCCTCCAGGAGCCGCACGGCCTCCGGTGCGACGTCCGCGATCACCGTGCGGAATGCCGAGAGCCGGCTGTGCGCGGTGCGCAGCCCGGGGAGCCCACGGGCCGCGCAGTACTCCTCGGCGCACGCTGTCAGCCACTCCCGGAGGATCACGGAGAGCACGGGGTGTGCTGCCAGCTTCGCCATGCCGGCGTCGCCCAGCCGCTGGTTGCGTTCGTTGCCGAGGCCGCCGATGTTCCGGCGCAGGAGGGCGCGGAAGACCGGCCGTTCGGCGACCGCGGCGAGATCCCGCGCACCGGGCGCGGTGTCGGTGAGCCACTGGCCGAGCGGGACACCGGCAGACTGTCCGGTGCCCTGATCGTCCGGCTCGACGACGCGGACGCCCGAGGCCAGGCAGAGGTCGAGAAGGTCCAGGTCCGCGTTGCGCTGCCAGCGGCCCTGGAACAACTCGACGGGACACCCGTCGGCGCGCAGCCGGTCCGCCATCCGGGCGGCCAGGCCGAGGGTCTGCGGGCTGCGGGCCGCGGTCGCGCGGTTGCGCCGGCGGTGCGCCTCCCAGCGGGCGAGCCAGCCGGCCGGGGAGACGGACGGGGCGGAGTCGGATGCAGTGTCGCCGGAGGTGTCCGGGAGGGCGGTGAGCAGGTACTCCGCACCGGAATCGGCAAGCAGCACGAGCCAGTCGGCTTCGCCGTCCGTGTCCTTGCGGCTCTCGCTGAAGGTCTCCGGGAAGAAGCCGAGGAGCCGTACCCGCACGGCCTCGTCCTGACGGGCGAGGGCGACGAGCGCGGAACGGTAGGTCGCCCAGAACGAGACGGGGGCGCGGACGACACCCGGGGACCCGATCAGATCGGCCATCAGCTCGCGTTCGGCGGCCTCGCGGTCCAGACCGGCGGCCTTGACCAGCGCGCGCACGTCCTGCGGCAGCGCCGCGTACGGCGGCATGCCGGCCGCGCAGCGCTCGACCAGCAGGCGGCGGAACTGCGCCCAGGCGTCCGCCGGTGCGAGCCGGGCCACCAGGTCCCGCACGTACTGCCGCAACGCCTTGACGGTCAGCGCGCCGGCGAAGGCGAACTCCAGGAAGACGGCCCGCTGCCGCTCCTCGTCCACGACCAGTCCGTGCACCCGCTCGGCCTCGCGGGCCTTGCCGAAGAAGGAGGCGGCGTAGGTGGTGTTCTCGGCCTGGAGGAAAAGGCGTGCGACCTGCTCGTAGAAGGTGGGGAGGAAGTGGGGCACGGCACGGCCGAGCCGGGTGCCGAGTGCGTCGAAGCCTTCCTTGGCCGCTCCGGCGCGGGTCCTGGCCTGCCGGCCCAGCCGCTCGATGTCCTTGACCAGGGCCAGGGCGTGGTGTCCGTTGGCCGGGTCGTTCACCAGCGCCCATGCCGGGAAGCCCAGAGTCTCGCGGCGTACCTGTCCCACGACGGGCGCCTCGGAGACCCGGGCCAGCCCGAGGAACTCCAGCGCCAGGTCCTCGGCTTCACCGAGAGTGCCGGGGACGAGCCGGACCACGGACCGGTCGTCGAGGGCGGTGTGGGTGTAGGTGCGGGCGGTCAGCGCGTCGGCGTCGTCACGGTCGGTGGTACCCGCCGGGAGGATCGCGCCGGCATCCAGCAGGGCCGCCGCGCGAGCCTCGGCGACGGTGGGGCGGGAGGTGTTCTCGCCGCGGTCCTGGGCGGGGAGAGACGCCTCGCCCTCTGCCCTCGGGTTCGTGTGGGTGTTCGTCGTCGTGATGCTCATGCCGCCCGCTCCTCGTCCGCCACGTCGCGTCCGGCGTAGAGCGCCGCCGCCATGCGCATGCCCTCGGACCACGCGACGGGGCCGACCTCGGCGGCCGTCAGCGCGCGCCCCGCGGGGTCGGTCCAGCCCAGGGGGCCGGTCTCGGTGCCGTACTCGTCGTATCCGTCGTTCTCGCCGATCCAGATGCGTGCCTCGACGGTGGCGCCCTCCTCGACGATCGGGCAGACCGCGTAGCCGCCGCGCGACCGGTACCCGAGTTGGGTGACGCGGCCGTGCAGGAAGCGCAGTTCCTTGAAGACGCCGCCGGCGTAGGTGTCCACCGCGGTCGTGTCCGGGGCGAGGCCGGGCGGGCGGCGCCACACCTCGCGGAACAGTTGGTCCACGTTCTGGCGCACCGCCAGTTCGACCGCGAATTCGCGCAGGTCGTCGAGGTCGTCCAGGAGTACGGGGTGCGGCACGCTGACGACGTCCGGGGTGATGCGGACCGTGTCGCCGTCCAGGTCGACGAGGCCGAGACCGCGGTCGGGGTCGACATCGCGCAGGAACCCCGCGATCCCGCCGTCGGCTCCGGTGACCACCACGTCCCGCAGAGCCGCCTGCCAAGCCGGGTCGGGCCAGACCCGGGCGAGCACGGCCGTGGGGACGGGCAGCGAACGCACCATCCACTGCTCGACGTCCCGCAGGCACTGGTGGTCGTGCCGCTCCAGCCACTCGGTCAGCTGCCGGAGCCCCACGACCGCCGGGTCGTCCTTCAACTTGGCCGGGACGGACTGCAGCCGTCGGCCCTTCCCGTTGCGGCAGACCACCTTGCCCGCCTCCAGGGCGACTTCGTAGTCGCCCGCCTGAACCCACCCCATGCGCTGTTCTCCCCGTTGTTCCGGACGGCCGCCGAACCGGCGGCACGCCGATGAAACCCGTCGACGGCGACGCACCGTGACCAGTTGCCAGAACTCTAGGCGCCCCCTCTGACAACGGCTTCGGCTGCCTCCCCTCCGTCGTACGGACCGCCCCGGGAAGGAGTTGCCCGGCCGCGCCCACCGTCCGCCGAGGATGGAACACCCGGCCGGCCCGGCCGGCGAACGTATGCAGCGTCAGGCGTGGCCGGCCGCCTCACCCTCGGGGCAGGAGCCCCGCTCATGGTGCGCCAGGTCCCGGTGGTGACGATGTGCGGCCATGCCGTGTGGGTGAGCCCGGTCCGTCGGCCGGACAGATCCTCACACCGTCACCGGGCTGGACACCACCGGGGTTCGACGTCCACCCGGGCGGCCCGCCGGACCCCCGGGGAGCGGACGAACGACCGGGCACTTGACCACCGTCCCGGGCACCCGCCGGCCGCACACGGTGGGGCACGACTCATGTCCCGGCGGCTCTGTCCCTGCGGCTCTGTCCCTGCGGCTCTGTCCCTGCGGCTCTTCAGACGCCCGCGATGCGAACCGAATCGAATGACGTCCATCGCCAGGAGATCCTCACCCAGGAGGGGACGCCGAAGACCCTCATCGAGCCTCGACGCCTCGCGCAGACAGAGGCGCCCAGGTGTATCGGACGCGCACGCCCTGGTCGCGGAGCCAGGCGGCCTCGCGGTGCCGGAGATCGCGCGCGGACTCCGGGGCGATGGCGCTGGGCCAGCGGACGAGTACCGCGGTGACGTGGCCGGTCCGTGCCAGCTGCCTCACACGCCGCCACCCCCGGCGCCGGGCCGGGTCGGGCTCACCGTAGGTGTCGGTGACGACCTCGGCGATCGTCAGTCCGCGTTCCCGGGCGAACGTCTGGCCTTCCTTCCGCGCACGCTGTGCGGCCTCCCCGGGTGCGCCGGGGTCCCTGTCGGCGCACACGTACAGCACGACAGGAGAGACGGCTTCGCCGTGGGGAGTCATGGGCGCCCTCCGTGGGTGGGCCGAGGAGCGGGGTTCCTCGTCGCGCGAAGGGGGCACAGCGGGCCGAGGGGTCGCTGCCGGGAAAGCGTCGCGTTCGGTGTCGTCCGATGCCCACGACATCAGAAGTGTGCCGTCAACTCTGCCCAGACGCACTTGCCTTCGACCCGCGTGGAGCGTGCGGAGCCCCAGCTGTCCGCGAGTTGCTGGACGAGGAGCAGCCCTCGCCCGCTCTCCTCGCCGGGGCCGGGGTGACGCTCGGGCGGGCGGACCGGAGCGCTGCCCTCGTCGTGGAGTTCGATGCGCAGGCGCCGCTCGTCACCGGTCAGCGTGAGGCCGCAGAGGACATGATCGCTGTTGGTGTGGAGTACGGCGTTCGTGGTCAGCTCGGAGACCAGCAGCACCGCGTCGCAGCACGTGTCGCCGGGCACCTCCCACGCGCGGAGCCGGTCGCGCACGGTGTCGCGGGCGGATCTCGCGCTGGTGCGCTGGGCAGGCAGGCCGAACCAGTACTCCTGGCGTGGCACCGTCCCGGCTAAGGCGGGGGTCGAGGCCGGTGCTGAGGACGTGGACAGAGTCACGTATGTCGCCTTCCAGCGCCCGCAAGGGGGACGGGCGCGGTGGGGGGATGCGGGCTACAACTCGAGCGGTGAGAGGCGTACGCCCAGACAAGCGTCCGGCGGCGGGTGCCGACGTCACCATCGACCACACGCATCCTCTCCGGGCCTGATCCTGCGCCCGCACCGTGACTTGACCGCTCACCCCACCACTATGCGCATGATCGTACTCACGCTGCAACCGACTCCCTGATAATTTCAGGCGCCCGGTATCACCCTGGCGTCCTCATCAAGTCAATGTCAGAATGGCATTATTGATGGACCCTCAGGAGGTTGGGCGTGGGCGAAGCCCGTTCCGGCACCAGCGCGCCGACAGTCCTGCGCATGATCCTCGGCCGCCGGTTGCAGGAAATGCGGATCAACGCCGGAGCCTCGCTGGAGGACGCGGCGAAGGCGCTGCGCGTGCAGACCTTGACGATCCGTCGGCTGGAGAAGGCCGAGGTCGCCCTGAAGCCTCTCTACGTGGAGAAGCTCCTGGAGACCTTCGGCGCGGGCCGTCAGGAGATCGACGAGTTCGTCGAGATGGCCGAGCAGGCCAACAGGCCCGGCTGGTGGCACTCCTATCGCGACGCCGTCCCCAGTTGGTTCACCGCGTACGTCAGCCTGGAGGCCGGTGCCAAGACCCTCCGCACGTACGAACCCCAGTACGTCACCGGACTTCTGCAGACCCCCGAATACGCGCATGCCGTGCTGCGCGGTGGGTTGCCGAACGGCACCGAGGAGGAGCTCGCGCGCCGCGTGGAGTTGAGGCTGCGCCGCCAGAGTCTGCTGGAGCGTGATGACGCCCCCACCTTGTGGGTGGTCATGGAGGAGGCCGTCCTGCACCGGACGGTGGGCAGCCCTCAGGTGATGCGAGAACAGCTGGAGCGACTCCTGGACCTGTCGGAGCTCGCGCACATCAGTATCGACATCGTGCCTTTCACCGCGGGTGCCCACATCGGAGCATGCGCCCCGTTCACGTATTTCCGTTTCGAGGAACCCGAGTTGCCCGACATCGTCTACAGCGAACTCCTGTCCGCCGCTGTCTACCTCGACCAGCGCGCGGACGTCGTGGCCCACCTCGAGGCGCATTCCCGTATGGCGCTCCAGACGTCGTCCGAGGACAGCAGGGCGCTCTTGAACCGCATGCGTAAGGAGCACTCATGACGATCGCCGACGAAAGCATCTACAACGGCATGCCGGCCCGCGACCTCGGGGAGCACGGCTGGGAACGCCCCTGGAGCGGCCCGAACGGCGGCCAGTGCGTCGAGGCGAAGCAGCTCACCGACGGCCGCGTGGCCGTCCGGCAGTCGACCGATCCGGCCGGGCCGGCCCTGATCTACACGCCGGAGGAGATCGCCGCGTTCGTCCGCGGGGTCAAGGAGGGGCTGGCCGATCACCTGGCCGCCGGGTGACCCGGCGGCGGGCAGGAGGGACGAGGACGCCGGTCCCGCAACGGGCCTGCGGGCCGACAGACACACGCACCAAGGGGAGAACATGACCACCAGTCAGGCCCGCCGGGATCTCGACACGAGCAGGCCGCATTCGGCCCGGATGTACGACTACTTCCTCGGCGGCAAGGACCACTTCGAGATCGACAAGGAGGCGGCCCTGGTCGCGGCCGAGGCCCACCCCGGTCTCTACCTGACCGCCCGCGAGAACCGGGCGTTCATGCAGCGGGCCACCCGCGTACTGGCGGAGGAGCACGGCATCCGCCAGTGGCTCGACATCGGCACGGGCATCCCGACCGAGCCCAACCTGCACCAGATCGCCCAGTCGGTGGTGCCGGAAGCCCGCGTCGTGTACGCCGACAACGACCCCCTCGTCCTGAAGTACGCCGAACGCCTCATGCGCAGCACGACGCAGGGACGGACGGCTTACATCGAGGCCGACGCCACCGACGCCGATGCGCTGATGAGCGCCGTGGAGGACTCGGGGGTCCTGGACTTCAGCCGGCCCATCGCCCTCTCCCTCAACGCGCTCATGCACTTCATCACCGAGCCGCACGACCCGTACAGCATCGTCCGCCGACTGCTCGAACCGCTCCCGGCGGGCAGCGCCCTCGCCATGAACCACTGCACGCCCGACTTCGACCCCGGCACCTGGAACCAGGTCGCGGAGGCCTACACCAACTCCGGAACTCCGGTGAAGTTCCGTTCGCACAGCGACGTCGGCCGCTTCTTCGACGGGCTCGACCTGATCGAGCCCGGCATCGTCTGCTGTCATCGCTGGCGTGCCGCCGAACGCGCCGCGGACGCGCCGGAGATCGCGGATGCCGAGATCAGCCTGCTGGCAGGCGTGGGCATCAAACGCTAAGGGCTGTCCCGCGATTCGTGGTGGATCGGCGCACGGCGTCAAATGCGGTGCACGGCGTCGGATGCGGTGCACGGCGTCGGATGCGGTGCACGGCGTCGGATGTGGTGCACCGCAAGGCGGAGGAGCGTTCGCAGACCGAATGCATGCGGATGTTCCGGCAACGCGGCGAGGTGCGTAGCTGTCGTCGCGCACCCGCCAGGAGTCGCGGGACACGCAGCGTGTTGCGGAAGTGGTGCCGTCCGCCCGTGGGGCGGGTCCGGCGGCGTCCGGTGCGTGCGATCGCACGGCGCAGGGGTGCCCCGATACTGGATGTATCGGGGTGATCCCGACAACGCGGCGAGCGTGCGTGCCGGGCGCCGCCGGACAGGCGGGACTTTCGCAACACGCTTGAGGAGCGTGGGTCAGTACCGGGGTTCGGTCACGACTGGCGCTGGGCGGAGGGGCTCCAGTGGACCTGGGCCGGTTAAGGTGCCGGTCATGAGTACGGCCATGGCCGGCAGCGGGACCGGTGAGCCCGTCGTCGTCGACCCGACGGAGCTGACGTCCGATCCGGACCTCTGGGCCCGGTTTGCAGAGTCCGCCCAACAGATCCTGGCAGACCTGGTCCGTAGAGGTGCCGCACTTGGTTGGGTCGAACCCCCTTCGCCTGATGAGGTGGCGGAGCTCCTCGACCACGTCGTCGCTGCGGCGCACGCCGGCGACGCGGTCCTACGTGCCGCCTACGTCGACAGTCGGCTGGTCGGGCTGGGGTATTGGCTGCGCTACGCGCGACCGACCCATCGTCCGCACGCCGATCTGGAGAAGGTCGCGGTGGATGCTGCTGCCCGTGGTCGCGGCGTCGGTCGTGCACTGACCGCCGCCTTGATCGCTGAAGCCAGGCGGGCGGGAATCGAGGTCCTGACCCTGGACGCTCGTGGCGACAACAGCAATGCCCTGCACCTCTACCAATCGCTGGGCTTCAGCGAATACGGCCGTCTGCCCGACTTCGTCGCCGTCGGCGCACGCCGCTACGACAAGGTCTTCTACATGCTGGACTTCCGCCAAGAGGGGTGACCCCACGCATGACGGCGGTGAATGGAGGCGAACCGCTCGCACTTCGTGGTCACTCGTGCGGGACGACAGCGGTATGCGTGGTGGGACGGGCTGTTCGAGGTCGAGCCGGTCGAGAAGAAGCCGCAGGGCTGTCCGGCGGCGGCGGACAAGCGTGCAGGGCGTTCGACCCGCACCGGGCCCTGCTGTTGCTCCCGCCGCTGTGCGACTGGCTGCCCCAGGATCACTTGGCGCGGCTCGTCGCCGACTTGGTCGATGAGGTCTTGGACCTGGCCCCTGTCCGCGCCGACTGCACCGAGAGGCGCGGCTACCCGCGCCGCCGCGAAGGTGCGTCCCAAGCCCAAGGCCCAAGATCGTTACTGACCCACGCTCCTAGTCGGAAGTCTCTGGCGGACGCGAAGGGTGCGATCACGTGGGACCTGAGCGTCGACTCCACCGTCTGCCGCGCCCATCGGCATGCGGCCGGGGCCCGCAAGCAGGGGGCTGCAGAAGGAATCACCGGGCGGTGTCTTCACCGAGCCCGGAGATCACGGACTGGGACGCTCGCGCGGCGGGTTCACCACCAAGCTCCACCTGGCCGTCGAACAGAGCCAGAAGCCCATGTCGATCGTGGTGACGGCCGGGCAGCACGGGGACTCGCCGCGGTTCGAACCCGTACTGAAGAAGGTCCGCGTGCCCCGCATCGGTCCGGGCCGGCCACGCGTTCGTCCTGATCGTGTGCGGGCTGACAAGGCCTACGCCTCGCGCAAGAACCGCGCCTACCTGCGACGACGTGGGATTCGCTGCACCATCCCGGACAAGACGGACCAGGCCCGCCATCGGAAGGAGCGCGTTCCCGCGGTGGCCGTCCGCCGAAGTTCGACTGGGAGGACTACAAAGCCAGGCACGCGGTCGAGTGCGGCATCAGCCGCCTCAAGAGGCACCGGGCCGTTGCCACCAGGTACGACAAGCTCGCAGTCCGCTACGAGGCGACAGTCCTCATAGCCGCGATCAACGACTGGCTGTGACCGGCACCGCCGGACCCGGGGCTCACCGTGATGCTTCGTATGCCTCTCGGATGGCTGCGGGGATGCGTCCGCGGTCATTTACGAGGTAGCCATTCGCTCGCGCCCAGAGACGTATGGGTTCATCCTCCGGACGCGCTCTACGCGTCCTGCCAGGCCCGCTCCAGTCACCGGACGAGGCTCCTGAAAGCTGGTCAGCTACATCCTGGAGGAATGCGAACAGCGAGGCGTACTCACTGTCTTCAGGGGATACCCCCTCGCTCCAGGACCCCACCGTTCCGGTGCTTGTGTTCACGAACTTCCCAGAAAAACCGTCGCGCTCCGAAACGATTGGCACCCATTCCCTACGCCAGGACGGGCGATCAGGGTCTCCAGACGGTGCCATTTCCTCCATGCCCATCCTGTGGAGGTAGACACGCTCGATGTCCGTGAGGCCCAGAAGGAGTCCGCCGCTGGGGATGACGCCTGGGCATCCCAGCGCAACCAGACTCGATCCGGCGTCGGGTTGTTGACTTGCATCGATGTCGTTTGCCAGCAGCCACTGCCGCAGCTGCTGCGGCAGCCTTACGCCCATGCGCAGTTCGGCTTCGCAGATGGCTGCCTGACTCCCCGGACCGCCGAGATCAGCGAAAACATCAGGGGCATTCTGTACAAGCCATGTGGTCACCCGGTCCCACGCTTGCCGTGCGTCTCCTGCCCTCTGATGATCCATAGGCAGACCGTACTCAATGGCACTGACATCGCATGGTTTCCACCTGGCTGCTGTAGGCCAACCGCGATGCCCAGCCTCCGGCCACTTCCGACCCACGCTCCTAGTCGGAATGGTCCGGCTCCAAGGGGCGGCAGGGCCGGACCATTCCGACTTGCGCGAGCCGACACAGCCCGTCCCTTCGCCGATCGCCCGCGCCCAGCCGACGTTCCGCGCACACGGCGTGGGGTACGGCCCAGCGTCAGGACGGACCGACGGCCCGTCACCTCGAAGAGACGGAGTGGCCGGCCGTCGAGTGATCACGTCCCCTTGGACAGCCAGGCGGACGGCCGGTCGGGAGCCGGGAGTACCGGTACATACTTTGCGGCGCCGCGATCCGGAACTCAGACTGTGCCGGTGCTGATCCGACGCGAAACACCTGATGACATCCTCGCCGTGACCACTGTCACCGCGTTGGCCTTCGCCCAGCCGGAGACTCCGGTTCCGGTGGAGGTAACCCTCCTCGACCAGCTGCGCGCCTGCGACGGCTGGCTACCGGAACTGTCGCTCGTGGCCATCAGCGACGGGGACGAGGTCGTCGGCCACGTGGTCTGCACTCGTGGCCGTGTCGGCACCGCCCGCGCCCTGGGACTGGGCCCGCTCAGCGTGCACCCCGACCACCAGCGCCGCGGTGTCGGCCTTGCCCTTGTCCACGCCGTGCTCGGCGCGGCGGATGCCCTGGACGAGCCTCTCGTCGCTCTCCTCGGCAGCCCCGCGTACTACGGCCGCTTCGGTTTCCGCACCGGCACGGACCACGGCATCACCGCGCCGGACCCCTCCTGGGGCGAGTACTTCCAGGTCCGCACCCTGACCGCCCATACCCCCGCGCTGCGGGGCGTTTTCACGTACGCGGAGCCGTTCGATCGGGTCTGAGAGGAGTGCGGAGACGGCAGAGCCATACCTGCCGACGTCGTCGGTGTGCGGTTTCCGTCCACCTCGACGGTGTCTCTGCGTCCGTCGAGCACGGTCGACGCAGCCACACCGTGCTGGTCCGCACCCTGCCGGCTCCGCCGCCTGCCACACCGTCCCCTGCCCGCCAGGACACCTTCTCCCAGCGGGCAGGGGACGAAGACGGCCGGGCCGGCCCGAGCCGTCACAGATCTGCCTGCGCCCCGCGCGGCCCGCCCAGCCGGGAGGTTCCATCGGCCGCGCTCTTCGCGATGGCTGCGGCCAAGTCCTTGGCCCGGTCTGCCCGGCCTCGGGCTCGCTCGCCGGCACAGAGCACCCCGGACTGCGTGAAGTGGGCGCGCAGCGCGTCGGTGAGAATCCGGTCGAACGCCCGGCCGTTCGCGTCGGCCGCCTTCTGGAGGGTGTCGAGGCTGACCATGCCCGGCATGTCGTGACCCTCGTGGGGATGGGTGTCGGGGACACCTGAGAGCCGCAGCACCGCGCGCAGGCGGCGCAGGTCCGCACGGAGTGTCGATCCGGTGTCCGCGGCCAAGGCGGCAAGGGCCGGGTCCGCCGTGCGGGAGGGAGCCAGATCGGTCAGGAGCCGCGCACGCTCGGCCATGGGGATCATCAAGAGGATCCACGCGCTGTCGGTGGCGTTGAAGGCCGCCGGCGACGCTCCGGCTGTCGGCTGCGCGGTGC
>NZ_JBHWZJ010000140.1:0-17080 GCF_042728415.1 Streptomyces sp. NPDC060198
CTCCCCGGACCGTGTGGTCAGGCCCATTCGGCGGTAGCCGGGGTGACGTGCGACGATGTGCGGCATGCCGCAGCCGCCCCCCGAACGGAGTACGTCCGCTCCGCCTGCCCGCCTCGACGCCTCCATGTCGCTGCTGACGCATGTCATGGACCACAGCCTGGACGAGGGCTACGCCGAGGCCGCCGCACGCCGCGAGGGCGACGGTACCGCGGGGCTGCCCCGCAAGACGCGGGCCAAGCTCGGTCTCGCCGCGGGCCTCGTACTCATCGCTCTCGTCGTCACTCTCGGTGCCGCGCAGGCCAGGGTGTCCGCGCCGGTCGTGGCCAAGGAGCGCCAGGAACTCATCGACCGCATCGACGGTGAGACCGACGCGGCCGACTCCCTCGAATCCGAGGTGGAGAAGCTCCGCGGGGATGTCGGGGAGCGGCAGCGCGCGGCCCTCCTCCAGCACGGCGGGGACCAGGGTGAACTGGTCGCCCTGCTCTCCGGGGCCACCCCCGTCGAGGGCCCCGGCGTGAAACTCGTCGTGGACGACGCCGACGAGACCGACCTGGGTGACGACGGGCCACGCGGCACCAGCGGCTTCTCGGACACCGGCCGAGTGCGGGACCGGGACATGCAGCGGGTCGTCAACGGACTCTGGGAGTCCGGCGCGGAAGCCGTCGCCATCAACGGACAGCGGCTGACGGCACTTTCGGCGATCCGCGCCGCCGGGGACGCCATACTTGTCGACAACAGGCCGCTCGTGCCGCCCTATACGGTGCTCGCGGTGGGGGACGGCAAGACGCTTGCCGAGACCTTCCGGTCCAGTGCGGACGGCCAGTACCTCCAGGCCCTGCACGACGGGTTCGACATCCGCACCAGCCTGTCCGACCAGAAGAAGGTGCGGCTCCCGGCCGCGCCGAGCCTGATCGTACGCACAGCAGAACCGAAGGCCGCAGACACCGGCAGTGGTGCGGCAGACACAGGGAAGGGCACATCGTGATCGCCGTACTGGGCCTCGTCGTGGGAGTCGTGGTCGGACTGTTCGTCCGGCCCGAGGTACCGGCGGTGGTCGAGCCCTACCTCCCGATCGCCGTGGTGGCCGCGCTCGACGCGGTCTTCGGCGGACTGCGCGCGATGCTCGACGGGATCTTCGTCGACAAGGTGTTCGTCGTGTCGTTCCTGTCCAACGTCGTGGTGGCCGCGCTCATCGTCTTCCTCGGCGACAAGCTCGGCGTGGGCGCGCAGTTGTCGACGGGCGTGGTCGTCGTGCTGGGTATTCGCATCTTCTCCAACGCCGCCGCCATCCGCCGGCACGTCTTCCGGGCCTGACGCCGATGAGCGACGAAGAGATGTCCCGCGACGGAGCGCCCGAGGGCCCGGCTCCGCGGGCGAGTGCCGCACACCCTCCGGAGAGGAACGGGCAGAGCGGACGCCAACGGCTGCTCGCCGGGCTCTGGCCGCCCCGGGTGACCCGGGCCCAACTCGTGGTGGCACTGCTGCTGTTCGGCCTGGGGCTGGGTCTGGCGATCCAGGTCCGGTCCAACAACGACGACAGCGCCCTGCGCGGCGCGCGCCAGGAGGACCTGGTCCGTATCCTCGACGAGGTCGACGACCGGACCCAGCGGCTCGAGGACGAGAAGCAGCGCCTCGACGCCCAGCGCACGGAGCTGGAGAACAGTTCCGACCAGGCGGAGGAGGCGCGCAAGCAGACGCTGGAGAAGGAGCGGCAACTGGGTATCCTCGCGGGTACCGTCGCGGCCCACGGGCCGGGAATCACCCTTACCATCGACGATCCGACCAAGTCGGTCGCCCCGGACATGCTGCTGGACGCCATCCAGGAGCTCCGTGCGGCCGGTGCCGAGGCCATCGAGGTCAACGGGGTACGGGTGGTCGCCAGTACGTACTTCTCCGGGGACGCCGGGGCCGTGAAGGTCGACGGCCACGCAGTTGCGGCGCCCTACGCCTTCGAGGTGATCGGCAGGCCCCAGGATCTGGAGCCGGCGCTCAACATCCCGGGCGGGGTCGTCCAGACGCTGGAGAAGGAGCAGGCGACCGCGGTGGTGGAAAGGGCCGACGACATTGTGGTGGACGCCTTGCGACCTGCGAAGCAGCCTGACTACGCTCGGTCGTCGTCGTAGGTGGTCCACCGGCGGGGCAAGGCTCTTGGCAACTCCAAGCAGGTGTGCGGGGTTACGGGGGGTCGCCGCACCGTATCCATGGTGCGTGGTGGAAACTGTCGGGTGGATACGGACGTTGTGAGAATGTCCGGGTCGGCAGGTGTGTTCAGTCAGGGTTCGTCCTGCCCCACGGGCGGGTCTATGTCGGTCAAGGGGAATCGCCCGTGAAGTTTTTTGCGAAGTTGTTCGGAAAGAGCGCACGCGAGGACAGCAACAGTGCTGCCCGCCATCGCGCGCCGCGGCACGGCCAGGACGAGGAGCAGGGCGTCGAGCGTCCTCTCTTCCGCGACGAGTTGTCCGCCTCGGGCGACGGCTCCGGAGCGCAGGCGGGTGCCTCCGGCATAGGTTTTTCGGACTCCGGGCCGAGCACCGGATTCCACCCCGCCCCGGCGGGCTCGGGTGTCGCCCTCTGCACGAGGTGCGGTCACCGGAATGCGGCGACGAGTCGGTTCTGCTCCAACTGCGGCGCGCCGCTGAAGGGCGGAATCCCCGAGCGCGCCTCCGAGACCACGTCGACGATCTCCATCTCCGGACTGGAGGCGTACGACGCCGAGGTCACCGGTCAGACCATGCTTCCGTCGCTCTCCCCGGAGGCGCAGGCGGCCGTGGACGCGCTGCCCGGAGGCAGTGCGCTCCTGGTGGTCCGCCGCGGCCCGAACTCGGGCAGCCGCTTCCTGCTGGACAGCGACCTCACGACGGCCGGCCGTCACCCGCAGAGCGACATCTTCCTGGACGACGTGACCGTGTCGCGGCGTCATGTGGAGTTCCGCAGGGGTGCGGACGGTAGCTTCACCGTGGGAGACGTCGGCAGCCTCAACGGCACCTACGTCAACCGCGAGCGCATCGATTCCGTCGCGCTGACCAATGGTGACGAAGTCCAGATCGGTAAGTACCGGCTGGTCTTCTACGCGAGCCAGCGGAGCGTGTGACCCTGCCCCGGACCACCACGTCCGGGGGAACCCCGGGAAGGCCCATGCTGCGAACATCCCAGGGCGGTGCCGGAAACGGCACCGCCGCCGCGGACCGGCGTGCGATGAGCATCGGCGCGGTGCTCGCCCAGCTCCGCGAGGAGTTTCCGGAAGTCACGATCTCGAAGATCCGCTTCCTGGAGGCCGAGGGACTCGTCGAGCCGGAACGGACGCCTTCCGGATACCGGAAGTTCAGTTCCGAAGACGTGGAGAAGCTCGCGCAGGTGCTGCGCATGCAACGGGACCACTACCTCCCCCTGAAGGTCATCCGGGAGTATCTGGACGCCCTGGCCCGCGGGGAGCAGGCAGCCCTGCCCTCCCCGGGGGGCCAGAAGGACCTCGCGGACAGTTGCTGGGACGCGGCGGCCGGGGCGCCCACCGCGGCCCGTATCGGCCGCGCCGAGCTCCTCGCCGTCACCGGTGCGGACGAGGGGCAGCTCACCGAATGGGAGTCCTACGGCCTCATCGTCCCCGAGCCCGAGGGCGGATACGACGCCGAAGCGGTGAACGTCGCCAAACTCGTTTCCGACCTCGGCCGATTCGGGTTGGAGCCGCGCCATCTGCGTGCCGTGAGAGCCGCGGCGGAGCGGGAGGCGGGGCTCGTCGAGCAGGTGGTGGCGCCCCTGCGCCGGCACCGGAATCCGCAGACCAGAGCACGTGCCGAGGCCACCGCGCAGGAGCTCGCCGAGCTGTCCGTACGGCTGCACGCGGCGCTCGTTCAGACCGCTCTGCGCATTCGATCCCACTGACCTGGGCGGAGCCCGACTACCCAAACATGGCGAGCACGTCCTAGGGTTGCTGTGTGAACGAGCTCGACGTTGTCGGTGTCCGGGTGGAAATGCCCTCCAATCAACCGATCGTTCTCCTGCGTGAAGTGGGAGGCGACCGGTACCTCCCCATCTGGATCGGTCCAGGCGAGGCCACGGCCATCGCCTTCGCCCAGCAGGGGATGGCCCCTGCGAGGCCGCTGACCCATGACCTTTTCAAGGATGTCCTCGACGCGGTCGGCCAAGAGCTCACCGAGGTCAGGATCACGGACATCCGGGACGGGATCTTCTACGCGGAGCTCGTCTTCGCCAGTGGCGTGGAGGTGAGCGCGCGGCCGTCCGACGCCATAGCGCTGGCCCTGCGCACCGGCACGCCGATCTACGGCAGCGACGGGGTGCTCGACGACGCGGGGATCGCGATCCCGGACGAGCAGGAGGACGAGGTGGAGAAGTTCCGCGAGTTCCTCGACCAGATCTCGCCCGAGGACTTCGGCACCAACAGCCAGTGACCCCTGGGCCGTCTCTGCCCCTTCCCGCCGGGCCCGGTGGCGTCCGACGCGGATCGCCGGACACGGCCCGGTGGACCGGCGGCGGGCGCGCATTCGAGAAGCCCTTCCCGGTCCGACGTCACGGGAAACCACCCTCAGGGTGATTATCACTCGGCGTGCCGAGTGTGGCGATCGTTGACGCACCCCCGGTGACTGCCTACCTTCGAGGGGGCAGGTCAAGGACGGAGGTCGGCGTGAGAAGCAGCGGCGACGGTGCGGCGGCGGGCGGGCCGTATCCGCAGCACGGCAGTGGGGCCGACCACACCATCAGGCAACCGGTTCACCCGGTGGTCCCGGTGTCGGACGGTGTCGCAGGGGCGAACGACATCGGCTACCGCGGGCCGACGGCGTGCGCGGCGGCCGGGATCACCTACCGGCAGCTCGATTACTGGGCCCGCACGGGACTGGTCGAACCGAGCGTCCGGCCGGCGTACGGCTCGGGCACCCAGCGTCTCTACAGTTTCCGGGACGTGGTGCTCCTCAAGATCGTGAAGCGATTCCTGGACACGGGCGTCGCACTGCAGAACATCCGCACCACGGTGCAGCATCTGAGGGCCCGAGGATTCCAGGACCTCGAACGCATGACGCTGATGAGCGACGGCGCCACCGTCTACGAGTGCTGCTCGCCGGACGAGGTCGTGAACCTCCTCCAAGGCGGCCAGGGCGTCTTCGGCATCGCCGTCGGCGTGGTGTGGCGGGACGTGGACGCGGCCCTTTCCCAGCTGCACGGGGAGCGTGTGGACACGGGGGAGACCCTCGTGGGCCACAACCCCGCCGACGAACTGGCCCGGCGCCGCAACCGCGCCGTCTGAGCACCGACGGACGACACGGCCCGGCACCCGTTCGCACGGCTGCCGGGCTGTGTCGTTGTCAGTGGCGTAGGGCACCATCGGCGGTGTGAGATCCGCGCCCACCATCCTCCACCTCGACATGGATGCGTTCTACGCCTCCGCCGAGCAGGCCGCCAAGCCCAGCCTGCGCGGCAAGCCGGTCGTGGTGGGCGGCGTGGGCCCGCGCGGAGTCGTCGCCACCGCCTCCTACGAGGCCCGGCGCTTCGGTGTGCACTCGGCGATGCCGACGGCCCAGGCGCGCCGGCTCGCGCCCAACGCCGCCTACCTGGTGCCGCGTTTCGCCCTGTACCGCGCCGTCAGCGAGCAGGTGATGGAGCTGCTGGGACGGCTGTCCCCGCTGGTGGAGCCCCTCAGCCTGGACGAGGCTTTCGTGGATCTGGAAGCCGGTGGCACCGCCGACGACTCCGCCTCGGCCCGCGCCACCGGTGAGCGGCTGCGGGAGGCGATTGTGGCCGTCACCGGTCTCAGCGGGTCCGTGGGGCTCGCGGGGTCCAAGATGCTGGCGAAGATCGCCTCCGAGGAGGCCAAGCCGGACGGGCTGATGCTCATCGAGCCGGGCACCGAGCGGGAGCTGCTGGCGCCCATGCCCGTACGCACGTTGCCCGGGGTCGGCCCGGCCACCGGGGACCATCTGCGCCGGGCCGGCATGACGACGGTCCACGACCTGGCGGAGGCGGGCGAGGACGAGCTCGTACGGCTGGTGGGCAGGGCCCACGGCGTCTCCCTGTACCGGATGGCGCTCGGCCTCGACGACCGGCCCGTGGTCGCCGAGCGTGACGCGAAGTCCGTCTCGGTCGAGGACACCTTCGAGGTGGACCTGCACGACCGGACGCGAGTGCGGGCCGAGGTCGAGCGGCTGGCCGGCCGGTGCGTCGAGCGGCTGCGGAAGGCCGGTCGCTCCGGGCGCACCGTCGTGCTGAAGGTGCGCCGCTACGACTTCTCCACCCTGACCCGCTCCGAGACGCTCCGCGGCCCCACGGACGACCCCGGGGTGGTGCGTGAGGCAGCCGCCCGCCTCCTGGAGGCGGTGGACACCACCGGGGGAGTCCGGCTGCTGGGAGTGGGCGTCACGGGCTTGGCGGACTACACGCAGGAAGACCTCTTCGCGCAGGCGGCGCAGGCCGAGCGGGAGGCCGAGCGGGAGGCCGAGCGGGAGGCCGAACCGGCGCGACCGGCTTCCGGAGCGCCCTCGGGGAGGGAGGGGCGCCACGGCGACGCGGATCCGGCGCCCGGGTCTGCGGGCACGGGAGCGCAGGACGCGACCGGCGCCCCCGGGGACGAGGCCGCCGAGCGTGCCGCGCGGCGCTGGTCCCCGGGCCACGACGCGCGGCACGAGGTGTACGGGCACGGCTGGGTGCAGGGCAGCGGCGTCGGCAGGGTCACCGTGCGGTTCGAGCGGCCGGGCGACCCCCCGGGCCGGGTACGCACGTTCCGGGTGGAGGACCCGGAACTGCACCCGGCCGATCCGTTGCCACTGGTGGCGGAACCGCCGGACTACTCCTCCTGGCCGGCCAGCCTGCCGAAGTCCTTGTCCGGTCCCGGATCGGTCACGGAAGAGGAATCGAGTTTGTAATGCCGGTACAGCTGCAATTCCTGCTCGGGCGAGAGATGCCGGCCGACGCCGAAGTCGGGCGCGTCCCGGATGAGCGTGCGGTCGAAGGGGACACGGAGGGTGTCCTCCACGAACTCGCTCGGTTCCAGCGGAACGAAGGCGTCCCTGCTGAACAGACCCGTGCGGACGGCGGCCCACTCGGGGACACCGGTGGCGTCGTCGAGGTAGACCTCGTCCACCGTGCCGATCTTGACGCCTGCGCGGTCGAATGCCTTGCGGCCGATCAGGCTGCGCGGATCGATGTCGCTCTGCACGGTGCCTCCCGCTGGTCGCGACGACTGGGGCTCGCAACTACTCCACAGCCACTACAGAAGTGCAGATTCCGGATATCGGCCACTCGAAGAAACCGCGTAGATCCCCGCTGGTAGGCTGGCACATGGCTGCTGACCCCGTGCGGGAGAGCCTCCGGTGCTGAATCCGGAGGCGCCGAAGGAGCAAATCCTCCCCGGAATCTCTCAGGCCCCCGTACCGCATGGACGAGGTCACTCTGGAAAGCAGGGCGGTCCCACCCGGCACGTGCCCGGTGCGGCCACCCTCACCGACGGTGAAAGCCGGTACGCCCCCGGGCGCGCCGGTGAAGCTCTCAGGTCGAGATGACAGAGGGGGAGGCCGTTCGGGCAGCCGCGCCGCGGTGCCCTCGCAGGTCCTGTCAGACCAGGAGGCCTCCATCATGACCCCCCGCCGCACCCCGCTCTCCCAGCTGGAGCAGGGCATCCCCTTCGAGCAGCGCCACATCGGGCCGGACGACGAGGCCCGGGCGAAGATGCTCGCGCAGGTCGGATACGGCTCGCTCGACGAGCTCACCGCCGCCGCGGTGCCCGACGTGATTCGCAGCACCGAGGCGCTGAACCTCCCCTCGGCACGCACCGAGGCCGAGGTGCTGGCGGAGCTGCGTACGCTCGCCGACCGCAACCAGGTTCTCGCCCCGATGATCGGGCTCGGCTACTACGGCACCTTCACGCCCCCGGTCATCCTGCGCAACGTGCTGGAGAACCCGTCCTGGTACACGGCGTACACGCCCTACCAGCCGGAGATCTCGCAGGGCCGCCTGGAAGCCCTGCTCAACTTCCAGACGATGGTCGCCGAGCTCACCGGCCTGCCCACCTCCGGCGCCTCGCTGCTCGACGAGGGCACCGCCGCGGCCGAGGCAATGGCGCTGGCGCGGCGCGTCGGCAAGGTCAAGGGCGGGGTCTTCCTCGTCGACGCCGACACCCTCCCGCAGACGATCGCGGTCATCGAGACCCGCGCCGAGCCGACCGGGGTCGAGGTCGTCGTCGCCGACCTCACGGACGGCATTCCGGCCGAGGTCGCCGAGCGCGGTGTCTTCGGCGTGCTGCTCCAGTACCCGGGTGCCTCCGGGGCCGTACGGAACATCGGGCCCGTGATCGAGCGCGCCCACGAGCTCGGCGCGATCGTCACCGTCGCCGCGGACCTGCTGGCCCTCACCCTGCTCACTTCGCCCGGCGACCTCGGCGCCGACATCGCGGTCGGTACCACCCAGCGCTTCGGCGTGCCGATGGGCTTCGGTGGGCCGCACGCCGGCTTCATGGCCGTGCGCGAGCAGTTCGCCCGCTCGCTCCCCGGCCGCCTGGTCGGCGTCTCGGTCGACGCCGACGGCGACAAGGCGTACCGCCTGGCACTCCAGACCCGCGAACAGCACATCCGCCGCGAGAAGGCCACCAGCAACATCTGCACCGCGCAGGTCCTGCTCGCCGTGATGGCCGGCATGTACGCCGTCTACCACGGCCCCGACGGCCTGCGGACGATCGCCCGGCGCACCCACCGCTACGCGGCGATCCTCGCCGAGGGGCTGCGGGCCGCCGGCGCCGAGGTCGTGCACGACTCCTTCTTCGACACGCTGACCGTGCAGGTGCCCGGCAAGGCCGCCGAGGTCGTCGCCGCCGCCCGCGAGCGAGGGGTCAACCTGCGGTTGGTCGACGCCGACCTGGTCTCCGTCGCCTGCGACGAGACGACCGCCCGCGCCCACCTCGAGTCCGTCTGGGCCGCCTTCGGCGCGCAGGGCGACGTCGAGGCGCTGGACGGCACGGCCGTCGACGCGCTCCCCGAGCAGGCGCTGCGCACCGACGACTACCTGACGCACCCGGTCTTCCACCAGCACCGCTCGGAGACGGCGATGCTGCGCTACCTGCGGCGGCTCGCCGATCGCGACTACGCGCTCGACCGCGGCATGATCCCGCTCGGCTCCTGCACCATGAAGCTGAACGCGACCACCGAGATGGAGCCGATCACCTGGCCCGAGTTCGGCGCGCTGCACCCGTTCGCGCCGGCCGAGCAGGCGGAGGGCTTCCTCACCCTCATCCGTGAGCTGGAGGAGCGGCTCGCCGAGGTCACCGGCTACGACGCGGTGTCGATCCAGCCCAACGCGGGTTCGCAGGGCGAGTTCGCCGGTCTGCTGGCCGTCCGCGCCTACCACCGCGCCAACGGCGACGACCAGCGCACCGTCTGCCTCATCCCGTCCTCCGCGCACGGCACCAACGCGGCGAGCGCCGTGATGGCCGGGATGAAGGTCGTCGTGGTGAAGACCGCCGACGACGGCGAGGTCGACATAGACGACCTGCGCGCCAAGATCGAGAAGCACCGCGACGAGCTCGCCGTGCTCATGATCACCTACCCGTCCACGCACGGCGTCTTCGAGGAGCACGTCGCCGCCATCTGCGGCGAGGTGCACGACGCGGGCGGTCAGGTCTACGTCGACGGAGCCAACCTCAACGCGCTGGTCGGCCTCGCCCGGCCCGGCAAGTTCGGCGGCGACGTCTCACACCTGAACCTGCACAAGACCTTCTGCATCCCGCACGGCGGCGGCGGCCCCGGCGTCGGCCCGGTGGGCGTGCGCGCGCACCTCGCGCCCTATCTGCCCAACCACCCGCTCCAGCCCCTCGCGGGCCCGGAGACGGGCGTCGGCCCCATCTCGGCCGCTCCCTGGGGCTCGGCCGGCATCCTGCCGATCTCCTGGGCGTACGTCCGGCTGATGGGCGGCGAGGGCCTGAAGCGCGCCACGCAGGTGGCCGTACTCGCGGCGAACTACATCGCCAAGCGGCTGGAGCCGCACTTCCCGATCCTGTACACCGGCCCGGCCGACCTGGTCGCGCACGAGTGCATCGTGGACCTGCGGTCGATCTCGAAGGAGACGGGCGTCAGCATCGACGACGTCGCCAAGCGGCTGATCGACTACGGCTTCCACTCGCCGACCATGTCCTTCCCGGTCGCCGGCACCCTGATGATCGAGCCGACCGAGAGCGAGGACCTCGCCGAGATCGACCGGTTCTGCGACGCGATGATCGCGATCCGGGGCGAGATCGAGAAGGTGGCCTCGGGGGAGTGGAGCGCGGACGACAACCCGCTCGCCAACGCCCCGCACACCGCGAACGCGCTCGGCGGGGAGTGGAACCACTCCTACAGCCGTGAGGTCGCGGTCTTCCCGGCCGGTGTCTCGGCGGCCGACAAGTACTGGCCGCCGGTGCGCCGGATCGACGGCGCCTTCGGCGACCGCAACCTGGTCTGCTCCTGCCCGCCGCTGGACGCCTACGACCACTGACGGTCACAGCGGGCGCACGATCCCGCGGACATGTGTCGGGGCCGGTTCGGAGATCTCTCCGGGCCGGCCCCTGTCCGTACCGCCGGGGCCTGTGGGCTGTCGGGCCCCCGGCTCGCGGGTGGCCCGCTCAGGCGGCCTTCACCACCCGGCCGGTGGCCAGCGGGCGGTGGGGGGCGATGATCTGGCCGTCCGGGAGCAGTTCGCCGGTGTCCTCGAAGAGCAGGACGCCGTTGCAGAGGAGGCTCCAGCCCTGCTCCGGGTGGTGAGCCACGAGCCGGGCGGCCTCCCGGGCGGCTGATTCGGCGGTGGGGCAGGGGGGTTGATGCTGGCACATGAGGGTTCTTTCGCTGTGTCGAGTGGTGGATGCGGGGTGCGGGTGAGTGCCGAACGGCCTTCCCGTAGGGGCCGGTCGGTCTCAGTGTTGCGCCACGCGCCGCGTTCCGCAGGGATTTCGCCCCAGCTCGCTTCAGGCACCGCCGAGGTGTCACCCGCGCGGAGGGCTCGCCGCGCCCCTCCCGCCTCTTCGGGGGGTCCGGGGTAGTCCGAGTGGGCCATGGGCCACCTTCGGCGAGGCGTGCGCCGAGCGGGCAGGCGTACGACGGCCCGCCCCCGCGCGGAGCGGGGACGGGCCGGAGGGACGGTACCGCCGCGGCGGGTCAGGCCGAGCCGACGAGGGGGCCGGGCCGTGGCGCGATGCGCAGGGAGAGTACGGGGAGCAGATCGGCGGCCCGGTAGGGCCGGTGGGCGGCGATCCCGGTCGGAGCCGGTGCGAGGGGAACGAGGATGTCGTTGGGAGCGACCGCGCCGGAGGCGGGGTCGGCTGCGGTGTCACCGTGCAGCCAGAGCGTGAGCATGTAGAGCTCGGGCACGGAGAGCAGCCGCGGCTGGTGGAGCGTGGCCGTCGACTCGGCCTGTCTCAGGGCACGTTCGGTCGATCCGAGATACGGGCCCTCGAAGAAGTGCGAGAAGGCCCAGCCGTCCGCGGTGAGGACGGTGTCGGCCGCGGCGACGGTTCCCGACTCGGCGCGGATCAGGAACCGCCATCCGGCGAGACGGGTCGCGGGTGCGGGCCCGTCGGCGGTCGCCCGGTCGAGAACGTGTACGGGCAGGGGGAGTTCGGGGCTCAGCGGTCCCTGGGCGGAACGCAGAGCGGGGGTGCGGGCTTCGCGGACCGCGGTGGGAGAACCGAGTGCCGTGAGAACGCTGCGCAGCGCGGGCGCGGGGGCCGGGGGAACATGCAGCGGCATGGTGAGTCGCCTCTCGCTTCGGAGACACGGTGATGCGTGGGTGGGTGCAGACGGCGCTGTCGGCGTGCGGGACGTCAGAAGGAGGCCGGTCGACGGCTGGACGCATCGACTATCGGCCTCGTCAGCGGAGTTTATATGACAAGTGTTCGCCCAGTGTTTCCGCTAGCTGTCGGTCATATGACGTGCAAGGCCGTTTTGCGTCTTTGAAATGCGGAGTTTCTGGCGATTCGCGGTGCACATCCAGGCTCCCGCCTGGGGACTCGCGCATTTCGCGGTCGGCTCAAAAAGATCGGTGTTTCCGCCACCTGTACGCAGGGAAGACGAGAGCGAATGAGCCGCCCACCTCATGCCTGCGGAATGTGCCTGACGACCGAGCGGCCCCAGCCTATCCGGTGCCGGACGCTTCCGCAGGCGTTATGGATCACTTCTGCGGGGCATTATCGATCGAGACGCGAGCGGCCTGGCCGCGGGCCGCCACTGATGGAGGGACTCTTCGATGGGGGAGAAGGTCGTGGCGCACGCCTTTGACCTGTCCGACCGTCCGGCGTACCGGCGCAAGCTGGCCCGGTGTCTGGAAGGACTGGAGAGGCTGCTGGAGGAGCGGAGGTTCGACCGCCCCCGAAATTTCATGGGTCTGGAGATCGAACTGAATCTCGCGGCCTCGGACGGCACGCCCCGGATGATGAATGCCGAGGTGCTCCAGCGGATCGCCAGCCGGGATTTCCAGACGGAACTCGGGATGTTCAACCTTGAGGTGAATATCGTCCCGCACCGGCTGAGCGGCCGGGTTTTCGATCAGCTCGCGGAAGAGCTGCGCACGGGACTGGCATATGCCCACCGGAAGGCCGCCGAGGTCGACGCCGGCATTGTCATGATCGGAATTCTTCCCACGCTGGGACCGGACGACCTGGTCTTCGGCAACCTCTCGGACGTGGACCGCTACACCCTTCTCAATGACGAGATGGTCGCCGCGCGGGGCGAGGATTTCGCGATCGACATCGAGGGCGTCGAGCATCTCGTCTGCGCCTCCCCGTCGATCGCCCCCGAATCGGCGTGCACCTCCGTGCAGTTGCACCTCCAGGTGACCCCCGCGCGTTTCCCGGACGTGTGGAACGCGGCCCAGGCGGTCGCCGGGGTGCAGATCGCGCTCGGTGCGAACGCGCCCTTCCTGTTCGGAAAGGAACTGCTGCGGGAGTCCAGGCCACCGCTGTTCCAGCAGGCCACGGATGTACGGCCGCCCGAACTGCGGAACCAGGGAGTACGCCCGCGGACCTGGTTCGGGGAGCGCTGGATCACTTCGGCGCACGAACTCTTCGCGGAGAACGTCCGCTTCTTCCCGCCGCTGCTGCCGATCCTCTCCGACGAGGACCCGCTCAGGGTGCTCGACGAGGGCGGCGTACCGGCGCTCGCCGAACTCGTTCTGCACAACGGGACGATCTACCGGTGGAACCGGCCCGTCTACGGGGTCGCCGACGGGGCGCCGCATCTGCGGGTGGAGAACAGGGTGCTGCCCGCCGGACCGACCGTCGCGGACGTGCTGGCCAACGCCGCCTTCTACTACGGGCTGGTGCGCGCGCTCGCCGACGAACCCCGCCCGGTGTGGAGCAAGCTCTCCTTCGAGGCGGCGGAGGAGAACTTCGACAACGCCTGCAGGTACGGCATCGAGGCCGAACTGCTGTGGCCCCGCCCCGGCCGGTCCGGCGGGGTCGCGAAGGTTCCCGCCATCAAGCTCGTACGGGACGAACTGCTGCCCCTCGCCGCCGCCGGGCTCGACGCCTGGAACATCGAACCCGCCGACCGCGACCGCTACCTCGGCATCATCGAGGAACGGTGCCGCAGGCGCACCAACGGAGCCTCCTGGCAGGTCGACACCTACCACCGGGCGCAGGAGGCGGGGCTGGGGCGGGAAGCCGCCCTCGCCGCCACCACCCGCAGGTACGGCGAACTGGCGCGCAGCGGCGAACCGGTGCACACCTGGCCCGTCGGCTTCCCGAAGCCGTGAGCGCGGGCGCGCACCCGACTGCCGTACCGCGGCCGGCCTGTCAGGGGAGCAGCGGGCGCCCCTCGACCGCGGCCGCGACGTGTTCCTCGGTGAGCTTCACCGACGGGTACTCGGCGGTGAAGGCGCGCACGCGGGCGAGAGGTGAGTCCGGCCCGGGCGGCTCCTCACTGACCGTGAAGCCGTGGATCTGCGTCCAGAAGGCCGTGCCCAGTTCCTGCGGGTCGTCCATGGCGGTCTTGTCCATGAGGGCACGGTAGACGCAGCCGCTGACAACGAGCGACGGACCCGGGCCCGGCCGCCGGCCGGGCGGGACGGCGCGGACGCCCCGCCCGCCCCCGCGCGGGCAGCCGGCACCGGTCTACTCGGGAATGGCGGCCTGACTGGCCGTCATGATGGCCTGCAGGATCACCGACTGGATCTCGGCGGGGTCGCTCACCTCGTAACCGCCGCCTCCGGTCACCTTCGCGATCTCCGCGACCTCCTCGCGGTCCGCGTCCGGCCCCACCGCGATGGCGAGGACCGGCACCGGGTGCTCCGGGTCCGCGAGAGCCTTGAGCTGCTGGATCAGGCCGCTGCGCGAGATCCCGTTCTCGTCCTGGTTCGAGCCGTCCGTGAGGATCACAACGGCGTTGAACTTGCCCGGCACGTAACTCGCCACTGCCGCCCGGTACGCGGCGAGAGTGGTGTCGTAGAGGCCGGTGGCACCGTTCGGTACGGGCTCCAACTCGTCGAAGGCCGCGGCGAGTTCCTCACGGTGGGTGGCGCCGCTCGCGGTGCGGTCGCCGAGGCGGGCCGTCGGGGTCAGCTCGCGGTAGTCCTTGGCGCCGTCGAGGGTGGTGGCGAACTCCCAGAGGCCGATCTCGTCGTCGTCCGTGAACTGGCTCAGCGCCTGCAGCAGTGACTCCTTCGTCACGTCCATCCGGGACTCGCCGCTGCCGGGGACCGGGGTCGCCATCGAACCCGAGGCGTCGACCACCGTGGAGAGCCGGGCGCTCTGCACGGTGATGGTCCACATGCCGAGCACCTCCTGGAGCTCGGCGGCGGTGGGCGCGGTGGCCGGAGCGTCGGCGTACGGCTGCGGGGCCTCGCCGCCCGCCGCCCGGACGACCCGCGCCACGGCGCTGCCGTCCGGGGGCCGGAAGCCGTGGGCCGCGAGGACGTCGCCTGGTCCGCCGGAGCTGCTGTCCTTCAGCAGCGTCATCAGGCGCAGCGCGGTCCGGCTCTGCTCGACGGTCATCGACGTCTCGTCCACCAGCGTCCAGGGGTAGTTGAGCTGCGGGGCCCCGTCCTTCGGGTAGAAGAGGTCGACCTTCGTGCCTCCGGCGGCCTTCTCGTTGTGCGCGAAGGCAGCCTGTTCCGACAGGATCAGAGCCTGATTCCGCTCGGTGTCGCCCTGCCCGGCGGCCGAGTCGTCGCGCACCAGCGTCTCCGACACCTTCGGGTCGCTCTGTGACATGCGCTCCGAGAGGATCTTCGCGGTCTGCGCGGCGCGGGTGTCGCTGTCCCCGCCCTGGTCGGCCGAGGACGCCCCGATGGCCGTGAGCGCCAGCAGTCCGGTGGCGCTGCGCGCCGGATCGGCGGCCCCGAGCCGGACGACGCCCTCCGACCCCATGGCCGCGGCGACCATGTCGGACCAGCCCAGCTGCTTGTCCGGCCAGCCGAGCGCCTTCGCCGCCGACGGCACCACGGCGAACCCCACCGGCGAGGTGGCCACCGAGTCGCCCGGCGTGAGAGGTATACCGTCCCCGGCGCCCTTCGCCCGGTCCAGCCAGAGGTCCGAGTCCGGAAGCCAGACCTGGTACGGGGTCTTGCCGCCGGCCGCCACGGTGTTGGCGACCTTGTAGGAGTCGGCGGCCACCACCTCGACGTCCATGCAGCGTCCGTCCGTACGCACCTCGTCCTTGCGCGCCCGGTCGGCGACGGCGCGCACCGCCGGGGCGATGTCGGGGGAGGCGGCCACGGTGAGCCGGACCGCGTCCTTCTCGCACGGCTCGGAGAACGAGAGCAGGCCGCCGCGCGCGACCACGGCCGCGCCGGCCGCGACCGCGACGGCGAGTGCGCCGGCGACGGCGACCCCGCGGCGGCGGGGCGGCGCGGACGCGGCCCCGGGTCTGTCCGCCGCGGAGCGGTCGGGCAAGCTGTGACGTCCCATGTCGGTGGTGCCCCTCCTTGAGAATGAAACAAGGAAAGGGGGACCGCACCATCGGTGATGGTGCTGGGTCGTGTCCGATCGTTCGCGTCGGTTCGGAGGGCGTGTCCGGTGCGGTGCGTCGCAGGGCGGAGGATCGCCCGTGTACGGGACGTACACGGGCGGTCCGACAATGCCGCGAGGTGTCGTACCGGGCGCCGACCGCCCGACGGGAATGGTCGGACACGGCCGGGTCCCCCGGCCTGTCGCGCATGATCTTCGTACTTGCTTTCGAGACCCTAGCGGTGCGGCGGGTGGCATGAGACGCGATTGCAGAACAAAAGGCGGGTGGACCGGTGGAGGTGGGGCGTGTGGCTGATTCTTGTCCCCAAGAGTCGCTTTCCAGAAGGACGTTGGGCTCCGAGACAGTGTTGGTCCTCGCACTGTCGTTGGGTGCGAGCGGGGTCTCCGCGCTCATCAGTTTTGTCGGATCACTGACGAAACCGGGGGGTTTGAAGGATCAGGCGGCGACGCTCAACGGCTCATACGCGCCAGGGCGCCCCTGGCTTGATCTGGCATGGCAAACGTTCGGGATCGCAACGGCTCTGGTCCCTGTCGCGCTGGTGGCGCATCTGCTGATGCGGGAGGGGGCGAGCCTGCGGACCATCGGGTTCGACCGCACCCGGCCGGGCCCGGACGTGCGGCGCGGCGTCGCGGTGGCCGCCTGCATCGGCAGCGCCGGGCTGGCCTTCTACCTCGTCGCCCGGGCCACCGGTTTCAACCTGACGGTGGTGCCGGAGTCGTTGCCCGAGGTGTGGTGGAAGTTCCCCGTACTGATCCTCTCGGCGCTGCAGAACGCGGTGCTGGAGGAGGTCATCGTGGTCGGCTACCTGCTGCGCAGGCTGGACCGACTGGGATGGACGCCCCGGGCCGCACTGGTGGCCAGCGCGGTGCTTCGCGGCTCCTACCACCTGTACCAGGGGATCGGCGGCTTCCTCGGCAACATGGTGATGGGCGTCGTCTTCGTCCTGCTCTACCGGCGCTGGGGCCGGGTCGGCCCGCTGGTCGCCGCGCACGCGCTCCTCGACATCGGGGCCTTCGTCGGATACGCGCTCCTCGCCGGGAAGGTGGACTGGCTGCCGACGCCGTGAGGCGCCGCGCCGTCGGGCTCCCGCCGGTGATGCCACGGGAGGCCCCTGCGGGCTGATCCGGGCCGGTGAGCTGTCGTCGGGCGCGCCT
>NZ_JBHWZJ010000141.1:0-16975 GCF_042728415.1 Streptomyces sp. NPDC060198
CGCGCTGACCGCCATGGCCGAGTGTGAGTACGTGGTGATGACCGCGGGCTCCTTCGACCTGATGGTGGAGGTCGTCTGCGAGGACGACGACCACCTTCTCGAAGTGATCAACAAACGGATCCGCACGCCACCGCACCACGGACCAGGAACACATCCCTCATGCGCACCAAGAAACTGGCATCGGTCGTCGCGTTCGCCGCGGCGGCGGCACTGGCACTGACCGCCTGCGGCTCGAACGAAGATTCGTCCGCCAAGCCGGTGACCGACGTCTCCACGTCCACCACCACACAGGCCGCCACCGTTCTCGACCAGCCGTTCACCAAGCCGGACCTCGTCCTGACGGACACCCACGGCAAGACCTACGACCTCCGCAAAGAGACCAAGGGCAAGCCGACGCTCATCTACTACGGCTACACCAACTGCCCGGACGTCTGCCCGCTGACCATGAGCAACATCGCGCTCGCCAAGCGCGCGCTGCCCGCAGCCGAGCAGGACGAACTCCGGGTCGTCTTCATCACCACCGACCCCGAGCGGGACACCCCGGCCTCGCTGGGTGCCTGGCTCAAGGCACAGGACCCCGACTTCATCGGCCTCACCGGCGACTTCAAGACCATCCAGGCGGGCGCCCGGTCGATGGGCATCGGCATCGACCCCGCCACGACGGAGAAGGACGGAACCGTCGTCTCCATGCACGGCGCCCAGGTCATGGCCTTCTCCCCGAAGACCGACGCCGGATACGTCCTCTACAGCGAGGACACCACCGCCGACGACTACACCGCGGACCTCCCCAAGCTCATCCAGGGGGCGAAGCCGTGACAGGCCGGGCGGTACTCGCCGGCGGGCTGGCCCTCGTCTCGGGTCTGACCCTCGCGGGGTGTTCCACCGGAGGCTCCCCCGAGCTGAAGGTCGTCGGGGCCTTCATGCCGCAGCCGGTCAGCGACATCGCGGCGGCGTTCCTCGTCGTGGAGAACGCGGGCGGCGCCACCGACCGGCTGACCTCGGTGACCAGCTCGATCTCCGACCACGTCACCATCCACGAGACCAAGGGCCAGGCCATGCGGATGGTCTCGTCCTTCGAGGTGCCCGCGGGCGGTGAACTGGACCTCGAACGCGGCGGCAGCCACATCATGTTCAGCGAACTCAAGCGGCAGCCGAAGCGAGGACAGAAGATCTCCGTCGAGCTGCACTTCGAGAAGTCCGGCCCGCTCACGGTCGAACTTCCCGTCGAGGAGACGACCTACAACCCGGCGAAGCAGTGAGGGACTGAATCCACCATGACAGCCACCGCCCCGCGCGCAGATCGTGTCCGGCCTTCCCCGATACGCCGGCCGCTCACCGCGTCCGCGCTCCTCGCCACGCTGATCGGCCTGTTCCTCGGCCTGATGCTGGCGGGGGCGGCTCCCGCGTCCGCGCACGCCGCCCTCACGGGAAGCGACCCGCAGGACGGGGCGGTGGTCGACGCCGCACCTCAGAACGTCACCCTCTCCTTCTCCGAATCCGTCTCGCTGGGCGACGACGCGATCCGGGTGCTCGACCCGTCCGGCGCGCGGGCCGACACCGGTGACCCGCGCGCGGTGGGCGACGGCAAGGCCGCCCGGTACGCCGTCACGCTCCACTCCGGACTCCCCGACGGTACCTACACCGTGGCCTGGCAGGCGGTGTCCGCCGACAGCCACCCGGTCTCGGGCGCCTTCACCTTCTCCATCGGCGCGCCGTCCACCACCACCGTCGCGCTGCCCGCCTCGGGTGCGGGCGGCGGAGTGGTCGGCCTGCTCTACGACATCGCGCGCTACGCCGCGTACACCGGCTTCATCCTGCTCGCGGGCGGCTCCGCGTTCGTCCTCGCCTGCTGGCGGGGCGGTGCCTCGGCCCGCCCGCTGCAACGGCTCGTCCTCGGCGGCTGGATCACCCTCACCGCGTCCACCCTGCTGATGCTGCTGCTGCGCAACCCGTACACCGGCAGCGGGAAGTTCGCCGACGCCTTCGATCTCGCCGGTCTCCAGGCGTCCCTGGAAACCAAGCCGGGCGCCGCGCTGGTCTCCCGACTGCTCCTGCTGGGCGCCTCCGCGCTCTTCGTCGCCGTGTTGTTCGGTACGTATCCCCGGCGCGAGGACGAGAAGGAGCGAAAGGACCTCACCTTCGGCCTCTCGCTCGGCGGGGTGGTCGTCGCCACCGGGATCGCCGGTACCTGGTCGCTCGCCGAACACGCCTCCACCGGGCTCCAGCCGGGCATCGCCATGCCGGTCGACATGGCCCATCTGCTGGCTGTCGCGGCCTGGCTGGGCGGCCTGGCCTCCCTGCTGACCGCCCTGTACCGGGTCCCCGAACTGCCGCCCGGAGCGGTACGCCGCTTCTCGCGCATCGCGTTCACCAGCGTGGTCGTCCTCGCCGGGACAGGGCTCTACCAGTCCTGGCGCCAGGTCGGGTCCTGGTCGGCGCTCACCGGCACCGCCTACGGCCGGCTGCTGCTGGTGAAAGTCGGGCTGGTCGCGGTCCTCGTGGGCGTCGCCTGGATCTCCCGGCGCTGGACGGGCCGGCTGACGGACGGGGCCCCGTCCGGGACGGGGCCGGTCGTCGGAGAAGAGGACGGGCCGGCGGCCGAGGAGGCGGACCCGACGGCCGAGAAGGCCGGACTGGTCACGGTCGCCGCCACCGAATCGGCTGCCGGTACCGGCGAGGGCGGGCCGGCCACGAACACCGACCCCGCGCGCGCCGCCCAACTCGCCCGCCAGCGGGCCGCTCTGACGGCGACCCGGGAACGGAAGGCCCGCGACGCCGATGCCGGTCGCTCCGGACTGCGCCGCTCGGTCCTCGTCGAGACCGGCATCGCCACCGTCCTGCTGGTCGTCACCACCATCCTCTCGTCGACCGAACCCGGCCGTACGGAGGAGGAGGCCGCGCGGACCAACGTCGCCGCCGCTCCGGCCGTCGCCCAACCGGTCACGCTGAGCCTGCCCTTCGACACCGGCGGCACTCACGGCAAGGGAATCGTCCAGCTGGATCTCGACCCCGGCCGGACGGGCTCCAACGACCTGCATCTGTGGATCGAGGACGGGAAGGGCACGGCGATGGACGTACCGGAGGTACGGATCGCGCTCACCCTGGAGGCGAAGGACATCGGTCCTCTGCCGGTCGTCCCTGACCGGCTCGCCGAGGGCCACTGGGCCGCGAGCGGCGTCCAGATCCCGATGGCGGGCGAGTGGAAGTTCGCGGTCTCCGTCCGCACCTCGGACATCGACGAGACCACCGTCGTCAAGAACGTGAAGATCGGCTGACCCGCGTGAGCAAGCGCAACACGAACGTACAGATCCCCCGGGAGCGTGCCGGGGCGACCGGAGCAGCCACCGGCGGTGTCTCGCGGCGGAAGCTGATCGGCGGCGCCGGGGCGGCCGGTGCCGCAGGCCTCGTGCTGGGCGCTGCGGGTGGTGCCACCGGGTACGCCGCGACGCGCCCGGACGCGCCGACGGCGCTCGCCTCGATCGGCTCGACCGAGGCGATGTTTCACGGGAAACATCAGCCCGGGATCACCACACCGCTCCAGGCGAGTGGCCATCTCGTCGCCTTCGACCTCGCGGCGGGCGCCGGACGCACCGAGGCCGCCGCACTGATGCGGCGCTGGTCGACGCTGGCCGGGGAGCTGATGGCGGGCCGCCCGGCCGGCTCCGGCGGGGACACCGGGATCGCCCAGGACGCGGGCCCGTCCTCCCTGACCCTCACCTTCGGCTTCGGCCGCACCTTCTTCGACCGGACCGGGCTGGAGGAACAGAGGCCCGCCGGGCTCGACCCGCTGCCCGCGTTCTCCTCGGACCATCTCGACTCCGGGCGGTCGAACGGCGATCTCTGGGTGCAGATCGGCGCCGACGACGCGCTCGTCGCCTTCCACGCACTGCGCGCGGTCCAACGCGCCGCCGGTTCGGCCGCGCGCGTGCGCTGGCAGATGAACGGCTTCAACCGCACTCCGGGCGCGACCGCCCGCCCCCTGACCGCCCGCAACCTGATGGGTCAGATGGACGGGACCAACAACCCCAAGCCCGCCGACGGCGACTTCGACGCTCGGATCTTCGTGCCCGCGCCCTCGGCCTCCGCTGCCGCCGACCCGGCGCAGGACTGGCTCGCGGGCGGCTCCTACGCGGTCGTCCGTCGCATCCGGATGCTGCTGGACGACTGGGAGAAACTCTCGGTCGCACGTCAGGAGCGGGTCATCGGCCGGCGCAAGGACGACGGCGCCCCGCTCAGCGGCGGCGACGAGACCACCGCGATGGATCTGGACAAGCTCGGTCCGGACGGCAAGCCGGTGATCCCGTCGAACGCCCACGCCCGGATCTCCTCACCGGAGAAGAACGGCGGGGCGGCGATGCTGCGGCGCCCCTTCTCGTACCACGACGGCATCGACCCGGACGGGACGCCGGACGCGGGGCTGCTGTTCGTCTGCTGGCAGGCGGACCCGTTCCGGGGCTTCGTGCCGGTGCAGCGCAAACTCGACCGGGGGGACGCGCTCTCGCCGTTCATCCGGCACGAGGCGAGCGGTGTCTTCGCGGTGCCGGGCGGCGCCGCGAAGGGGGAGTACGTGGGGCAGCGGCTGCTGGAGTCCTGACCGCCCCCGGGCTCCCGGGCTCCCCGCCGGACCTGCCCCCGGGCCCGGCGGACCCCTGCCCGAACACCTCCGAAAGCCGCCCCGGCAGCCCGTAGGGTGACCGTATGTCCGCTACGCGCTACGCCTATCTCGGCCCCGAAGGCACCTTCACCGAGGTGGCGCTCCGTACGCTCCCGGAAGCCGCCACCCGCGAACTCGTCCCCATGGTCTCCGTACCGGCGGCACTGGACGCGGTACGCGGCGGCGAGGCTGCCGCCGCGCTCGTACCGATCGAGAACTCGGTCGAGGGCGGGATCACCGCGACCCTGGACGAGCTGGCGGTGGGCGCCCCGCTGATGATCTACCGCGAGGTGCTGCTCTCCATCTCGTTCGCGCTGCTGGTGCGGCCCGGTACCCGGCTGGAGGACATCAAGTCCGTCACCGCGCACCCCGCCGCACAGCCGCAGGTCCGCAACTGGCTGGCCGCCCACCTCCCCGGAGCCGTGTGGGAGTCGGCGGCGTCCAACGCGGACGGCGCCCGGCTGGTGCGGGACGGACGGTACGACGCCGCCTTCGCCGGGGAGTTCGCGGCAGCGACGTACGGACTCGTCCCGCTCGCCACCGAGATCCACGACGCGGTGAACGCGCAGACGCGCTTCGTCCTCGTCGGCCGCCCGGCCCGGCCTTCCGCCCCGACCGGCGCCGACAAGACCTCCGTGGTCCTCTGGCTGGGCGAGGACCGGCCGGGCGCCCTGCTCGAACTGCTCCAGGAGTTCGCGGTGCGCGGGGTGAACCTGATGCTGATCCAGTCCCGCCCTACCGGGAAGGGCATCGGCGACTACTGCTTCGCGGTGGATGCCGAGGGGCACATCGCGGACCGGCGGGTGGGCGAGGCGCTGATGGGACTCAAGCGCATCTGCCCGAACCTGCGCTTCCTCGGCTCCTACCCGCGGGCCGGGGTGGCACCGGAGGAGGTCGCGCCCCTGCGCGCGGGCACCTCGGACACCGACTTCGCCGACGCCTCGGACTGGCTGGCGCGCAGCCAGGACGGGCGCGCCTGACGAGGCCCGGGCCGCTCCGAGGGCCTCCTCGCAGGAGCGCCGGGCGCACATCCGGGCGGCCCTCCTCACCGATGGTCGTTTACCCACAGAGTTATCCACAGGGCGCGGGTCCAACCTGGGGACAAGTCGACACTGCTGATCGACATCATCGACAAATCACCCCAGGTGATCCCATGGAGCCGCGAAGCCTCCCAGGGCCCCCCATGATCCACATCCGGCCTGTTTGACTCAATTACCTTGATCAACGACACAGAATGACGAATTACCGCTCGAATGGGTGAACGAAAGGCGGTTTGAGGATTGAATCCATGCTTCCCAGGCCCCCCAGAACCTTTCGTCGGGAAACACCTTCACGCATCCACAGGTTTTCCACACAGCCTGTGGATAACCGATACGAGCAGGCTCGCCTTGTGGACAACCGCCCCGAAGATCACCCTCAACTCCCCGACAGGGCAGGGCGGTACGTCAAGAAGGAAGCAACTTCGCGCCCGGTTCGGGGCATTGGGGCCACTTCGATTGACGCACCTCCGGTCGCCGGTGAACCCTCCCGCACCCGGTCTCCCGCACCCCCGGTCCCCGGCGGATTCCCACCGCATCCGCCTCCGCCTCCGCCTCCACGGACGAATACCGTGCGGACGCACACCCGCGCACTCCTCGCCACTCAACCCCCACCGGCCTCCCCGCACGAATCCGGTATTCCATCAGAGATACCATTCACGGCAATTCGGGCAAAGTGACACGCTTGGCAATATCGGTTCGGATGGCCGAAGCGCACACCGGTAGCCTGGAGGGGTGATTGACCTTCGCCTGCTCCGTGAGGACCCCGACCGTGTTCGCGCCTCCCAGCGCGCCCGTGGAGAGGACGTCGCGCTCGTCGACGCCCTGCTCTCCGCCGACGAGCTGCGCAGGTCGTCCGGCGTCCGCTTCGACGAACTCCGCTCCGAGCAGAAGTCGCTCGGAAAGCTGATCCCCAAGGCCACGCCCGAGGAGCGGACGGAGCTGCTCAAGCGCGCCGACCAGCTCAAGGCCGACGTCCGTGCCGCCGACGCCGCCCAGAACGAGGCGGACGCGGAGGCCAAGCGCCTGCTGCTGCAGCTCGGCAACATCGTCCAGGAGGACGTGCCGGTCGGCGGCGAGGAGGACTTCGTCGTCCTGGAGACGCACGGCACCATCCGTGACTTCGGCGCCGAGGGCTTCGAGCCCAAGGACCACCTGGAGCTCGGCGAGGCGCTCGGCGCCATCGACATGGAGCGCGGCGCCAAGGTCTCCGGTTCGCGCTTCTATTACCTGACGGGCATCGGCGCCCTGCTGGAGCTCGCCCTCGTCAACGCGGCCATCGCGCAGGCGACCGAGGCCGGTTTCATCCCCATGCTCACCCCCGCGCTGGTCCGCCCGCGCGCCATGGAGGGCACCGGCTTCCTCGGCCAGGCCGCCGAGAACGTGTACCACCTGGAGAAGGACGACTTCTACCTGGTCGGCACCTCCGAGGTCCCTCTCGCCGCGTATCACATGGACGAGATCATCGAGGCCGACAAGCTGCCCCTGCGGTACGCCGGCTTCTCGCCCTGCTTCCGCCGCGAGGCCGGTACGTACGGCAAGGACACCCGGGGCATCTTCCGCGTCCACCAGTTCGACAAGGTCGAGATGTTCTCGTACGTCGACCCCGCCGACGCCGAGGCCGAGCACCGCCGGCTGCTGGAGTGGGAGAAGCAGTGGCTGACCGGCCTGGAGCTTCCCTTCCAGGTGATCGACGTGGCCACCGGCGACCTCGGGGCCTCGGCCTCGCGGAAGTTCGACTGCGAGGCGTGGATCCCGACCCAGGGCAAGTACCGCGAGCTGACCTCCGCCTCCAACTGCGACAGCTTCCAGGCGCGCCGCCTGTCGGTGCGCATGCGGGACGGCAAGAAGGTCCAGCCGCTGGCCACGCTGAACGGCACGCTCTGCGCCGTACCGCGCACGATCGTGGCGATCCTGGAGAACCACCAGCTCGCGGACGGTTCCGTGCGCGTGCCCGAGATGCTCCGTCCGTATCTCGGCGGGCGTGAGGTCCTGGAGCCGGTCGCCAAGTGACCTTCCCCTTCAAGCTCGTCGCCACCGATCTCGACGGCACGCTGCTCCGCGACGACCACACGGTCTCCACGCGAACGCGCGAGGCGCTGGCCGCCGTCACCGAGGCGGGTGCCGCGCACATCGTCGTCACCGGCCGGGCGGTGCCGTGGACGCGGCAGATCCTGGACGAACTGGGCTATGACGGCCTCGCCGTCTGCGGCCAGGGCGCGCAGGTCTACCACGCGGGTGAGCACAAACTGCTCACCTCGCTCACGCTGGACCGGCAGCTGGCCGGGCTCGCGCTGTCCAAGATCGAGGCGGAGGTGGGCCCGCTGCTGCTCGCCGCGAGCCGCGACGGGCTCGACGGCGAGGTCCTGGTCGGACCCGGCTACCGGGCCCACGAGGGCCCGCTGCCGGTCGTCCGGGTCGACGACGCGAACGAGATGTGGACCGCGCCGCTGAACAAGATCTACATCCAGCACCCGGAGCTCGACGACGACCGGCTCGCGGCTGCCGCACGGGCGGTCGTGGGCAGCCTGGTCAACATCGTGATGGCGGGTCCCGGGGTCGTGGAGATCCTCCCGCTCGGCCTCAGCAAGGCGACGGGCCTCTCGCTCGCGGCGCGCCGGCTCGGCGTGAAGGCCGCGGACACGATCGCCTTCGGTGACATGCCCAACGACATCCCGATGTTCGGCTGGGCACGGCACGGAGTGGCCATGGCCAACGCGCACGACGAACTCAAGGCAGTGGCCCACGAGATCACCGCGTCCAACGAGGACGACGGCATCGCGGTGGTCCTGGAGGAGCTCCTCGCCGGCGGAACGCGGTAGCTTACCCGGCGGCTCCACGGACATAGCCGCACGGCGTCCCGCACGACGTGGCGCACCATGTGACGCACCAACCGCCCGCGGCCCCGCGAAGGCCGCGGGCGGTCGTGCGTCCGGCCCCGCGGAGTCGGACCGGATTCACCCCTCGCGCGGTCCGTGCCTCAGCTCCCTCAGCCGGTGCGCCACCTCGTCCATCCGGGCATCGACCCGTCGTACGTCGTGCGCGACGTCTGCCAGTCGGACGCTCATCGCACCGACGACCTCATGCGTCACCCCCAGCTTCCGGTCCAGGCTGTCGAACCGCTCCGACATCCTGCGCAGGACCGGACCCAGTTCCTGAAGGGCCGAACCGACCCCGGCGAGGCAGCTTTCGATGCGGGTGACGCGGAAATCGAGCGAGTCGTACCGCTCCCGGAGGTCTCCCTCGGCGTCGAGAAGGTACGTACGCACGCAGCGGGCGATGTCGCTTTCGCGAAGCAGCATGGCGACGTTGAGGACCGTGCGACGGGTGTAGAGGGTGAGCCGGGCGGTCGCCTGTGGATAACTCGGATGGCTCCCGTCCCCCTCACCGCCCCATAGGGACATCATGTCCCTATGGAAGGTTCGCAGCTCAGAGCCTCGCAGTAGCAGCAGCCCGTTCTCCGCCATCTCCACCCGATGGCGCTGGGTCACCTTTTTCACCACCTCTGTGGATACTTCGAAGTACCGTGCCACGTCCTCTGTGCGGACGTGAATGCCGTCCGGGAGCATGACAAGGCTCTTGACCTTGTCGAGGATGTCGACGCGCACCATCCGCTCGGCGCGCAGAGCGCGGGATTCGAGCAGGGCGACTTCCGTGGGCATGGGCATGCCTTCCGTACGCGGGGAACAGCGAAGGACGGCCCTCACCCCGGGCGTCAGGGGCGGAGGCCGCTCACGGGTGCCACTCACTCGATGGCCGGCTCCGTCCGGGGCTCACGCACCCGGGGCCGGCATTCCCACTTCACACACGCTCGTCGTCACGGATTCCAGTCGCCTCCACGCATCCGGCCCAACGACCCGGCGAACCTCACGTCACGCGGCGGGCCGCCGCGCACGCGACGGCCGAGTACGGGACGACCGGAGAACGTGGGACGGCAAGGAGAACGCGGGACGACCGGGAGAACGCGGGACGGCCGGGAGAACGCGGGACGACCCCCGCCCACCGGGCGAGGGTCGTCCCGCACTGAACCGTCTTGGCGGCCGGCGCCGCGCCTCACTCCTCGCCGGCCAGCTTGAGCGTCCGCAACTTCTGTCCCGCGTACCAGGTGGCGCCGACGGTGACCGCCACCAGCAGCACCGTGGCGAGCGGGAGTTGGACGTCGGCGGTGATCGCCCCTTCCGCGCCGGCCTTCTCGGCGACGGCGAGCGCCCACTGCTGCACGCTCAGCGTGCGCGCGCCGGGCACCTGGCTGCCGAAGAGTGCCTCCCACACCAGCGCGTAGACCAGGCCGAACACGACCGCGTGCCGGCTGACCGTGCCGAGCAGCAGGAAGAGCGCGCTGTAGGCGATCGAGGCGACGAGCGCGCCGACCGTGTAGGCCACCGCGATGCCCTGGCCGTTGCCGTTGAGGACGAGCCCCGCGATCAGGGTGGGCAGGGCGGAGAAGACCATCGTGACGGCGATGGCCACGATCAGCTTGGTGAAGATGATGGTGGGCCGCTTCACGGGCTTCGCCAGCAGGTAGACGATCGAACCGTCGTCGATCTCGGGGCCGATGGCCCCCGTACCCGCGATGACGCCGATCAGCGGAACCATCACGGCGAGGGCGAACCCGCCGAGCACGTCCGAGGTGATCTGGTCGTCGGCACCCGCCAGGACCCGTACCGCGCACGAGATCGCGATCAGCAGGGCGGGCAGGACGAACAGGATGGCGGCCCGGCGCCGGCCGAGCAGCGCCCGGTAGGTGAGCCGGGCGACTGTGGGGTCGTACATGACGCGTCACAGCTCCTTCTCGGCCAGTGGTCAGGCCGATACGAGGTACGAGAAGACCGATTCGAGGGACTCGTCGGACGGTGAGACGGCCAGCAGCCGGATGCCCCGCTCCTGCGCCACACGCGGCAGCAGTGCGGTGAAGCGGCCGAAATCGACCGCCTGGATCAACAGCGCGCCCTCGCGGTGGTCCACCTCGATGCCGGCCGTCGACGGGTCCGCGATGAGGGCCGCCGCCAGCGCGCGGTCGTCGCTGGAGCGCACGAGGTAGCGGTGCGGGCGGTCCGTCATCAGCCGGCGGATCCGGCGGAAGTCGCCGGAGGCCGCGTGCCGGCCGGCCACGATCACCTCGATGTGCGAGGCGAGTTGCTCGACCTCTTCGAGGATGTGGGAGGAGAAGAGCACGGTGCGTCCCTCCTCGCCCATCCGCCGCAGCAGCTCCATCAGCTGCATCCGCTGCCGGGGGTCCATGCCGTTGAACGGTTCGTCCAGCAGCAGGACGGAAGGGTCGTGGACGAGCGCCGAGGCCATCTTCACGCGCTGGCGCATGCCCTTGCTGTACGTCTGGATCTTGCGGTCCTGCGCGTACTCCATCTCGACCGTGGCGAGCGCGCGCGCCGCCTCGGCCGCTCCCAGACCCTGCAGTTCGGCGTTGGCGACGACGAACTCCCGGCCGGTCAGAAAGTCGTACATCCCCTCCCGCTCGGGAACGATGCCGATCTCCCGGTAGACCGACTCGTTGCGCCAGATCGGCCGCCCGTCGAGCGTGACCGTCCCCGTGGAAGGAGCGAGGAATCCGGCCATCAAGTTGATCAGCGTGGACTTGCCCGCGCCGTTGGGACCGAGCAGCCCGGTGACGCCCGGGCCGATCGTCATACTCACGTCGTTGACGGCGACCACGTTCCCGAACCAGCGGGAGGCGTGGTCGATCTCGATGGTGGTCACAGCCCGACCCTCCGGTAGCGGCGCAGCAGGGCGGCGTACGAGCCCGCGATGAGCGCGAGAACAACGAACAGATAGACGACGCCCATCGCGGCCCCCGGGCCCTCGCCGCCCGGGAAGGCGGAGGAGGCGCCGAGGAACGCGGTCTGCACCCCGTCGATCAGCGTGATCGGGGAGAACAGCCCGAACCAGGCGACGGCCCCCTCGGTGCCGGTCGAGTACGCGATGGCCTGGACCGTGGAGACCGCTCCGTACGAGATGGTCAGCACGGCGATCACCGCCGCCACGCCGAAGCCCCGGCGCGGGGTCACCGCGGCCACCACCAGCGCGAGCGCGGCGAACAGCACGGACAACAGGGCCACCGACACCAGTCCCTGGGCGAACCAGCCGACCTGGTCGCCGAAGTCGAATTTCGCGAGCAGCGAGCCCACGTAGAGGATGAGCAGCGGCGTCCCGGTGAGCACGAAGACGGCGGACGCCATCGCCGCCACCTTCGCCACGACGTAGTCGGCGTGCTCGATCGGCCGCGAGAAGTACAGCGGAACCGTCCGGAACCGCAGGTCCCGCGAGACGCTCTGCGGGGCTTGGGCGGCCACGAACAGCCCGATGACGGCCTGCAGGTAGATCGCGTAGGAGGTGTACTTCACGACCAGTTTCGTGGCACCCGGCGCGGCCATCGACACGGCCACGATGATCGCCGCGACCAGGCACATGACCGCGAACATGAGCATCGGCAGCACCTTGGAACGGGCGGAGCGCCCGAGTCCGAACGCGCCCTTGAGGGACTGGACGTAGAGCGAACGGCGGGCGTAGGCGCGTCCCAGCCGGGGGCCGTCGTAGGAGCGATAGCCGATGTCGTGGATGCGGGAGGCGTCGCCGGGCAGCGCGCCTTGGGCCCTGGTCTCAGTGCTCATCGAGACCGCTCCCCTTCTGCTGGACGGCCCCGGATGCCGGAACCTGACGGACGGCCCCGGGCGCCGGGACCTGCGGTACGGCTCCGGCCACCGGGGCGGCGGCCGGGACCGGGACAGGGCGGGCGCCGTCGCCCGAGCGGAAGACTTCGGCGATGTGGTGGCGGCGCTGCTCCATGCGGACGAGCCCGAGTCCCAGCCCGGCCACGCTGTCGCGGACCAGGTCGTACGTCTCCTCCCCGGTCGCCTCGACGAGCAGGATGTGGCCGGCTCCGGGAAGTCCGCCGGTGTCGACGCCGTCGTCGCCGACCAGCTTCACGCCGGCCCCGACGAGCTCGTGGCGCAGTGCGTCGGTACCGTCCGGGTGAGCGTCGCTGTCGGTGACCTCGACCGCGAGCGTGGTGGTGGTCTGGGTGAACTCGCTGGTGGAGCTGGAGCGAAGGAGCGTGCCGCCGTCGATCACGACGACGTGGTCGCAGGTGCGTTCCAGCTCGCCCAGGAGGTGCGAGGTGACGAGGACGGAGATGCCGAAGTCCGTGTGCACCCGGCGGATGAGCCCGAGCATCTCGTCGCGGCCGACCGGGTCGAGGCCGTTCGTCGGCTCGTCGAGCAGCACCAGTCGCGGATCGTGCACCAGTGCCTGAGCCAGCTTGACGCGCTGCTTCATCCCGGTCGAGTAGCCCCCGATGGGGCGGTACCGCTCCTCGTAGAGGCCGACGTGGCGCAGAGTGTCGGCGGTGCGTTCCCGGGCCGCCGTCGGCGGCAGACCGGACATCCGTGCCATGTGGACGACGAACTCCGTCGCCGAGACGTCGGGCGGCAGGCAGTCGTGCTCCGGCATGTACCCGACCCGCTCCCGGATCGCGGCACCGTGCGTGGCGACGTCCAGCCCGAGCACCGAGGCCGAGCCCTCGGTGGCGGGCGAAAGTCCCAGCAGGATCTTGATCAGTGTGGACTTGCCCGCCCCGTTGGCACCCACCAGACCGGTCACGCCCGGTCCGATGTCCAAGGAGAGCCGGTCAAGAGCGGTCACCCGTGGGTACCGCTTGCTCAAGGCTTTCATCGCGATCACAGTCACAGGGACGACGGTAGTGGTGCGGGTGCAACCGGTCGTCAGACCTGACGGTCGCATACACGTCAAACTTGAGTTGTAGGGACCCGTAGGGGAGTCCGGCCGAGGAGTGACCGGCCCGGGACCGCGTTCCCACCGATACCCCTCCCGGGAAGGGAGGTTGCCGGACACGGGGCTGCCGGACACGGGGCTGTCGGGCACGGAGGCTGCCGGACACGGGGCTGTCGGGCACGGAGGCTGCCGGACACGGGGCTGTCGGGCACGGAGGCTGCCGGACACGGGGCTGTCGGGCAGGGGTCGCCGACGGATGGCGGCGCGCACCGGTCTCTGACCGGGTTCCCGCCCGGGCCTCCTGCCACCGGTCTCCACAGGGGTTGTCCACAGAGGGTTGTCCACAGGCCGGGCTTGCCTCTTGACCCTTCGCCCGGCGTGGTCACATTCTTCAGTGTCACGTTACTGGCGCGTACAACTCGCCAAGTGCGCTGTCCGTGAGCGGGTTTCGGGCGGCCGGGGCCGAGGAAGACGGGTGCCGCAGGGGCGCCACCCGACCGAGGAGAGGTGGCGGGATGCATCTGCCGGGAGCGCGTGAGCGCTGGGTCCGTACGGGCGGCATCGAGCTCTGTGTGGCCGAGCTGGGGAATCCGGACCGGCCCACCGTGGTGCTGGTGCACGGCTATCCGGACAGCAAGGAGGTGTGGTCGCGGGTCGCCGGGGCGCTGGCCGAGCAGTGGCACGTGGTGCTCTACGACGTACGCGGACACGGCCGTTCGACCGCGCCGAAGCCGCTGCGCGGTGGCTTCACGCTGGAGAAGCTGACCGACGACTTCCTGGCCGTGGTGGACGCGGTGAGTCCGGACCGGCCGGTGCATCTGGTGGGCCACGACTGGGGATCGGTGCAGTCCTGGGAGTTCGCCACGGTCGGGCGGACCAAGGGCAGGATCGCCTCCTTCACCTCGATGTCCGGGCCCTCGCTGGACCACTTCGGGCACTGGATCCAGGACCGCCTGACCCGGCCCACCCCCCGGCGCGTGTTCCAGCTCGCCGGCCAGGGCGCAAAATCCTGGTACGTATACCTGCTGCACACCCCGGTCCTGCCCGAACTCGCCTGGCGGGGACCGCTGGGACGCCGGTGGCCGGACATCCTGGAGAGGCTGGAGAAGGTACCGGCGGGCGAGTACCCCACCGCCTCGCTCCCCCGGGACGCCGCCCACGGCGCCTGGCTCTACCGTGACAACGTCCGTACCCGGCTGCGCAGGCCGCGCCCCGACGCCCACGCCCACGTACCGGTGCAGCTGATCACGCCGACCGGTGACGCCTTCCTGTCGGAGTCCCTCTACGACGACCTGGACCGGTGGGTTCCGTCCCTGGTCCGCCGCCGGCTGCCCGCCCAGCATTGGGTGCCCCGCACCCGTCCGGATCAACTCGCCTCCTGGATTTCCGAGTTCGCCACCGCGCAGGAATCCACCGGGACAGGCCGGACGGCGGCGAAGGAATCGACGGGCTCCGGCCCGTACGCGGACCGGTTCGGCGGACAGCTGGTGCTGGTGACGGGCGCGGCCGACGGCATCGGACGGGCCACCGCCCTGGCGTTCGCCGAGGCCGGTGCGCGGGTGGTGGCCGTGGACCGGGACGCGGAGGGCGCCGCCCGTACCGCGCGGACGGCCCGGCTCGTCGGGGCACCGGTGGCCTGGGCGGAGACCGTCGAGCCGGGCGACGGGCAGGCGGTGGAGAAGCTCGGCGCGAAGATCGCGGCGGAGTACGGCACCGTGGACGTGCTGGTCAACGTTCCCGTCGACTTCGCCGGTACGGTCCCGTCCGGGGCCTTCCTGGAGACCACGGCCGAGGAGTGGCGGGGCGTCCTCGACGCGGGACTCATGGGGGTCGTCCACAGCTGCCGGGTGTTCGGCGGACGGATGGCCGAGCGCGGCCAGGGCGGCCACATCGTCAACGTACTCCCGGGCAACCCCGGTGCACCGTCCGGCAGTCCGGGCTCCGCCGCCCACGGCACGGCGCAGGCCGCCGTCCTCGCGCTCAGCATGGGCCTGCGGGACGAGCTGGCGCGCCGTACGGTCTCGGTGAGCGCGGTACGACCGGGGGTGACCGACGCCGGATCGGTTCCCCTCGGCCGGAGTTCGGGGCGCGGGGCAGGCGCCTCGTCGGAGCGGCCCGGGACCCTCGCGGCGGAGCGGGTCGCCGAGGCGGTACTGGAGGCGGTGGTCCGCGATCAGCCGCTCATGGTGGTGCCGGGCCGGCGCAAGGGCCTCGTCGGGCTGCTCCGGGGCAGGAGCGGGCGCGGTACGGCAGAACCGCGCAAGCGGATCTGAGTGCGCCGGAGTTGGGTGCGCCGCCGTGTCCGGCCCGGGGCGGCGCACCCCGCTTCGACGACCGCCTCGCGCCAGTGACAGCCGTGCACATGGGCTCACTTGGCGACGGTGAGGGTCACCCGGACTGCCAGGAGGCCGATTTCGTTACGGCTACGCCACCCCTTCGGGTGACCTGCTTCCGGCCGGTCGCGCACCGTCCGCTTCTCCGTCCGCCTCGCGGCGCCCGGGGCAGAGGGGCACGCCGCCGGGTACCGAGGGGTGGGTGTCCCCAGCGCTGGGGGCAAGCCTGTGGATGGAACGACGTTCAGCGTATGAGCTGTTCGGCCCGGTCCGGTGCCTTCGTGTGACGTCCGGACGGATGGCACACGAGGCCTCTCTCGCCCGCACGATCGACGGGAGGCCATGCCGTGCCCCCGCACAACGGCCGAAACCGTCCTGGCGCGTGAGGGGACAAGGGCGGGGAAGCGCCTGAGCTCCGACTGGAACTCAACTTTAGAATCGGTCATTTATGGTCAAGCGAGACATCTTGCCTATTTCTTACGAAAGTTAACCAAATGGCTTATTCCGTACGAGCGTTGTCCACAGAATCGCCAAATACCCTGTGGATAAGTCAAGTTGCTTGTGGATCAAACACAAGCTTGCTCGTCAGTTCCGGGACAGTGGAAAGAATCCGGATGCGCGGCCAGGAACGGCCGGGCACTCTGGCCGGATGGATGACAGACGCACCGTGAAGGTGTCGAAGTACCTCTCCCGGCACCTGCGACATCAGCCGGAACGCATCGGGCTGACACTCGATGCGAACGGTTGGGTGAACGTCGAGGAGCTGCTGGAGGCCGCGGCCCGCAGCAACTTCCCGATCACGCGGGCCGAACTCGAGCACGTGGTCGCGGTCAACGACAAGCAGCGTTTCGCTCTGGAAGGGGATCGCCTGCGCGCGAGCCAGGGCCACACCGTCGCCGTCGATCTGGACCTGCCTCCGGCCGAGCCTCCGGCGTTCCTCTACCACGGGACGGTGGCCCGGTCCCTGACGGACATCCGGGCCGAAGGGCTGCGCCCCATGGCCCGCCACCACGTCCACCTGTCGCCCGACCGCGAGACCGCCACCCGGGTCGGGGCACGGCGTGGCAGCCCCGTGGTGCTCTCGGTGGACGCGGGAGCGATGCACCGCGCCGGTCACGTCTTCCGCGTCAGCGCCAACGGGGTGTGGCTGGCGGAGTCCGTGCCCCCCGCATACCTGCGGTTCCCGGGCTGAGGCGCTTATCGCG
>NZ_JBHWZJ010000142.1:0-16912 GCF_042728415.1 Streptomyces sp. NPDC060198
CCCTTGCTTCCGACCCCTTGCTCCGGGTCCCTCCTTCGGTCCCTGCCCCGGGTCCTTGCCGATCCGTCCCGCGGCCGGTTCTCAGCCCGGTCCGACCGCGCCGTCGCGCCACGGCAGCTCGGCGGTCACCGAGGTGGGGCCGCCCTCGGGCGACTCCACGATCAAGAGGCCGTCCACCGCACCGAGCCGCTCCGAAAGCCCGGCCAGGCCGGTGCCGCCCTCCGCCCGCGCCCCGCCCTTCCCGTCGTCGCGCACCTGGAGCATCAGCCGGTCGCCCGCGCGCCACACGTCCACGGAGGCCGAGCGCGCCCGGCTGTGCTTGCTGACGTTCTGGAGCAGTTCGGAGACGGTGAAGTAAGCGATGCCCTCGATCGCCTGGGCCGGCCGGCCCGGCAGATCGACGCCGACCGTCACGGGCACGGTGCAGCGCGAGGCGATCGAGGAGAGGGCCGCGTCCAGGCCCCGGTCGGTGAGGACGGCCGGATGGATTCCCCGGGCGAGATCGCGGAGCTCCTGGAGGGCGACCTTCACCTCACCGTGCGCCTCGTCGACCATGCGGGCGGCCGCCTCCGGATCGTCGCCGAGCTTCTCCTTCGCCAGCCCGAGGTCCATGGCGAGGGCCACCAGCCGGGCCTGGGCGCCGTCGTGCAGATCGCGTTCGATCCGGCGCAGGTCCGCCGCCGCCGTGTCCACGACCACCCCCCGGTCCGACTCCAGCTCGGCGATCCGCCGCTCCAGCTCGTCCGAGGGCGCCAGCAGCGTCCGCACCATCGCGCGGTCCACGTTGGCGAGTGCCCGTGCCACGTAGGGGAGTACGGGCCAGAACGTGAAGAACCCCACCAGCGTCACGGTGAACGTCACCACGCCCCACGGCAGTCGGATGAACGAATACAGCAGCGCCCGCCAGCCCACCGGGTCGCCGAGCCCCGACCAGAGCCAGGCGAAGAAGCCCTTCTCGCGACGGGTCCGCGCGATCGCACCCGGCTCCTCGACATGGACCCCGAGCAGGACGCGGGCCCTGGCCCGCTCGAACCGGCCGAGCCCCCGCGAGCCCTGGATGCCGAGGGCGAGCAGCGGCAGTCCGACCACCGTGACGGACAGTCCGGCACCGACGCTGACCAGCACGACCGCGTAGACGAAGCCGATGATCGTGGCCGGCAGGTTCGCCAGCAGATGGGCGATCTCCTTCCACGTCCACACGTCGAGGGCCGGGCGCAGTCGGGGCGGCCGGGGGTCGTCCGGCGCGAGGGGGCTCTCGGGGGGGCTCGTCGTCATGCGTCCAAGCCTGCCGGTCCGACCCCCGCGCACGCCATGGGGCTCGTGGGTGCGAGGAAGTGGGGATAACCCCACCCCGCCCCGCCCCTCGGCCCACCCCACCCCGCACGTGCCCGGGACGCGGCTGCTTACCGTCTCTTTAACAGGGCCTAGACTCCCGTGCGTACAGATCGTCGAGCGGTTCGAGGGAGCGAGGAACGGACGTGGCGGACGTGCCGGAACTGCCGGAGCCGACCGCTCTCGCGTCGGATTACTTCCACAGCTACTCGGTCGTCGGACTGCTCGCCCTCGTCGGCGTGCTCTTCGTCGCCGTCGCCTTCGGGGCGGGACGCCTGCTCAGGCCCGTGGTTCCGACGCCCGAGAAACTCCTCACCTACGAGTGCGGTGTGGACCCCGTGGGGGAGGGCTGGGCGCACACGCAGGTGCGCTACTACGTCTACGCCTTCCTCTACGTGATCTTCGCCGTCGACTCGGTCTTCCTCTTCCCCTGGGCGACCGTGTTCGCCGCGCCCGGATTCGGCGCGACCACCCTGGTGGAAATGTTCGTCTTCCTCGGCTTCCTCGCCGTGGGACTGCTCTACGCATGGAAGAAGGGCGTCCTCACATGGGCGTGACGAGCCGGCCGACCCCCGAACCGCAGCCCGCAGCCGGAACGCAGGAGGCGGTGAACGCCCCCGGGCCCGTCCCGCTGCCCGAGCCCAGACGGCTCGGCGTGCTGTCCCGCCTCGCGCCGGAACCGATGAAGGTGGTCCTGAACTGGGGCCGCCGCTACAGCCTCTGGGTCTTCAACTTCGGACTCGCCTGCTGTGCCATCGAGTTCATCGCCGCCTCGATGTCCCGTCACGACTTCATGCGGCTCGGCGTGATCCCCTTCGCGCCGGGCCCCCGCCAGGCCGACCTGATGGTCGTGTCCGGCACGGTGACGGACAAGATGGCCCCGGCGGTGAAGCGGCTGTACGAGCAGATGCCCGAACCGAAGTACGTGATCTCCTTCGGCGCCTGCTCCAACTGCGGTGGCCCGTACTGGGACTCGTACTCGGTCACCAAGGGCGTCGACCAGATCATCCCCGTCGACGTGTACGTCCCCGGCTGCCCGCCCCGGCCCGAGGCGCTGCTCCAGGGCATTCTCAAACTGCAGGAGCGGATCGCCCGCGAGTCGCTGGCGGAGCGTTACGCCACCGGCACCGCCGCCCGGCCCTCGACCGCCGCACTGCGCAGCGGACTCGTCGCCGCGCCCGCCGAGCCGGGGGAGTCGCGGTGAACGCCTCCGAGAACCCGGCCGGGACTTCCGCCGAGAACCCGGCCGCGACTTCCGCGGAACTGTACGACCGGCTGCTCGGCGCGGACGCCGACGAGGCCGCCGTCGCCGAGGCCGTCGCCGGACTCTTCGGCAAGGGGGCGACCGCCGCCCACGCGTACGACCTGCTCACCGTGGACGTGCCCGCCGACACCTGGACCGCCGCGCTCACGACCGCGCGCGACCGGCTCGGCTGCACCTACTTCGACTGGCTGAGCGCCGTCGACGAACCCGGCACCGGCTTCCTGGTCAGCGCCCACATGGCCGCCCTCTCCACCGGTGCGGTCCGGCGGCTGCTGGTCCGTACGACGGTCCCGCACGGAGCGGCCGTGCTGCCCACCGCGATCGACGTCTACGCGGGCGCCGCCTGGCACGAGCGCGAGACCCACGAGATGTTCGGCATCGGCTTCGAGGGCCACCCGCACCTGGTGCCCCTGCTGCTGCCCGAAGGATTCGAGGGACACCCGCTGCGCAAGGACTTCGTCCTCGCCGCCCGGGTCGCCAAGGCATGGCCGGGCGCCAAGGAGCCCGGCGAGTCCGAACACGGCGGGCCCAAGCGGCGCGCCATGCTCCCGCCGGGGGTACCCGATCCGAACGAGTGGGGACCGCTCAAGGGGCAACTGCCGCCCGCACCGGCCCGACCGGCGCGCGGTGCCCGCGCTGCCGGTGCCGCCGCGGGCGAGCGCCCGGTACGCCGTGCCCGGAGCGTCACCGAGGGCTCGGCGGGACAGCGTCCCGCCACCGCGCCCCCGGCCCCCGACGACCCGACGCCGAGTACGGGCCAGGGCGGCCCTGCCGCCGTGCCCCCGGCCGAGGGCGCACCGCCCGCCCGCCCCGCACGGAGGTCCCGCAGCGTCTCGGCCGGCTCCGCCAGCCAGCGCACGGAGGGCGGTGCCCCGGACGGTACGAAGACCCCCGCGACGGACCCGGAGGCCTCGGGGCGAGCCGGTACGGCAGCGGACTCCGGCGCCACGGCTCCCCGGACGACCCGAAGCGCGGACGCCCCGTGGCACCACGCCAGCCCTGCGTTCGACGACGGGACGGCGGAGGCGAAGCCGAAGCCCGAGCCGGAGCAGCCCGCTAAGCCCGAGACCGAGCGGAAGCCGGAGCCGGTGGCCGGACCCGAACCGGAGGCCGAGCCGGAGCAGCCCGCTAAGCCCGAGACCGAGCGGAAGCCGGAGCCGGTGGCCGAGCCGGACGTGAAACCCGAGCCGCAGCCCTCGTCCGAGCGGCCCGCAGCCCCTGAGCGGTCCGCGGAAGCCGAGCGACCCGCAGAACCCGAAGGCCCCGACGTGCCCGAAGACCCCGACAACCGTCCCTCCGGAGGCGATACCGCGTGAACGACGTACTCGACGTCGCCCTCCGGCTCCTCATCGTCTTCGTCGTCTTCCTGGTCTTCCCGCTCGTCGTCGGCCAGACCGAGCACAAGGTGATGGCGCACATGCAGGGCCGCCTCGGCCCCATGTACGCGGGCGGATTCCACGGCTGGGCGCAGCTCGTCGCGGACGGGGTCAAGTTCGTGCAGAAGGAGGACGTGGTCCCGGCCGACGCCGACCGCCGCATCTTCCAGCTCGCGCCCGCCGTCGCGCTGCTGCCGTACCTCCTGGTGGTGCTCGCCATCCCGGTCGGGCCCGGTGAGGGCGCGGTCGGCCAGGTCGTCGACGCGGGGATCTTCTTCGTGCTCGCCGTCATGGGGATCGGCGTTCTGGGCTCGCTGATGGCGGGATGGGCGTCCGCCAACAAGTTCTCCCTGCTCGGCGGGCTGCGTACCGCCGCTCAGCTCCTGGCGTACGAACTGCCGATGCTGCTCGCCGCCGCCTCCGTGGCGATGGCAGCCGGGACGGTGTCGCTGCCCGGCATCCTCGACGCCTTCGAGTGGTGGTGGCTGCCCTGGCAGATCACCGGCGCCCTGATCTTCTTCGTCGCCGGGCTCGCCGAGCTCCAGCGGCCGCCCTTCGACATGCCGGTGGCCGACTCGGAGATCATCTTCGGCGCGTACACCGAGTACACCGGGCTGCGCTTCGCGCTCTTCCTGCTCGCGGAGTACGCCGGGATCGTCGTCCTGTGCGGTCTGACCACCGTGCTCTTCCTCGGCGGCTGGCACAGCCCGTTCGGCGGGGACGGCCTCGGTTGGCTCTGGACCCTGGTGAAGACGGTGATCCTCGCGTTCGTCGTCATCTGGCTGCGGGTCACCTTCCCGCGCCTGCGCGAGGACCAGCTCCAGAAGCTCGCCTGGACCACGCTCATCCCGCTCGCCCTCGCGCAGATCGCGCTCACCGGCATCGTGAAGGTGGCGATCAACTAGTGCCTCCGATCCCCGGCTCCGGCCTGGCCAAAGGCCTCGCCGTCACCCTGCGGACCATGACCAGGCGCACGGTCACCGCGCAGTACCCGGACGCGCAGCCCGAACTCCCGCCGCGCTCCCGCGGTGTCATCGGGCTGTTCGAGGAGAACTGCACGGTCTGCATGCTCTGCGCCCGCGAGTGCCCCGACTGGTGCATCTACATCGACTCCCACAAGGAGACGAGCCCGCCCGCCACCCCCGGCGGACGTGAACGCTCCCGCAACGTCCTCGACCGCTTCGCCATCGACTTCTCCCTCTGCATGTACTGCGGTATCTGCATCGAGGTCTGCCCCTTCGACGCCCTCTTCTGGTCACCGGAGTTCGAATACGCCGAGACGGACATCCACGAACTCACCCACGAGCGCGACAAGCTCCGGGACTGGATGTGGACCGTGCCGGAGCCACCCGCGCTGGATCCGGGTGCGGAGGAGCCCAAGGAGATCGCCGCCGCCCGCAAGACGGCGGAGAAGCTCGAAGCCCAGCGTGACCAGGCAGAGCAGGCAGAGCAGACAGCACAGGTTGAACGGCCGCACGACGAGGAGGGGCAGGCATGATGCCCGCACTCGCCGCGAGCGCGGCGGCCCACCCCGGCTTCCTCTCCCCGTCCGGCATCGAGATCGCGTTCGTCCTGGTCGGACTCGTGACCCTCGGCGCTGCCCTCGTCACCGTCACGACCCGTCAGCTGGTGCACGCCGCGCTCTGGCTGGTCGTCACGCTCGGCGGCCTCGCGGTGGAGTACCTCCTGCTCACGGCGGAGTTCATCGCCTGGGTCCAGGTACTGATCTACGTCGGTTCGGTCGTGGTCCTCCTCCTCTTCGGCCTGATGCTCACCCGCGCCCCCATCGGCCGGTCGCCGGACGCCGACTCGGAGAACCGGTGGGCCGCGCTCGGTGTGGCCGCGGCTTCGGCGGCGGCCCTCGTCTGGGTCGTGGTGGACGCCTTCCGGACCACCTGGATCGAGCTGGACGGACCCGTACAGGGCTCCACCGCCGTCACCGGCACCTTCCTCTTCCGCCACTGGGTGCTCCCGTTCGAGGCGCTCTCCGTGCTGCTGCTCGCCGCCCTGGTGGGGGCGATCGTGCTGTCCCGCCGCGATCCCGAGACCCGCGCGGCCCTTCCCGGGGCCCGCCGTACACACGGCAGCCGCATGCCCGGTGGCCCCGCCCGCCGCACCACCGCCCCCGGGCGTACGCGCGCCGGCGACCGGCCCGGCAGCGGGACCGGCGACAAGTCCGGCCCCGAGCCCACCCCCGGCCCGGCCGCCCCCGGCCCGGCCGCCCCCGGCACCCCGGCCACCCCCGGCACCCCGGAAGAAGGCAAGAGCTGATGCACCTCGCCTATCCCGCCGTGCTCGCCGTCCTCCTCTTCTGCGTCGGCGTCTACGGCGTGCTCGCCCGCCGCAACGCGATCCTGGTCCTGATGTCCGTCGAGCTGATGCTCAACGCCGTCAACCTCAACCTGGTCGCCTTCGACGTCTGGCTCCGCGACTCGCTCCACGCCGGCCAGGCCCTCACCCTCTTCACGATCGCCATCGCCGCCGCCGAGATCGGCATCGGCCTCGCGATCGTGCTCGCCGTGTACCGCAACCGCGGCTCCTCCGACGTCGACCGGCTCCGCGACACCGCCGAGACAGACGACGCCGAGACCCTCCCCGACGAGTGGACCGGCGACGGCGCGCCCGCCGACGGGAGCACCAGCAGAAGCTCCGACGAACCGGCCACCGCCACGGCGGGGAAGGCACGGAAGACAGAGGCCACCGCGTGACCACCACGACCCTCGCCGTCCTCGTCCCCCTGCTGCCCTTCCTGGGGGCCGTCGCGGGACTGCTGTTCGGCCGCACCGCGCCCGGGTTCGTCCGACCGCTCGCCGTCCTCCCGGTGCTCGCCGCGGCCGTGCTCGCCGTGGTCGTCGCCGCCGACCAGGGCGGCGGCCGGGCCATCGACGCCGCGACCCGGTTGACGCCCACCGGGTCGGTACCGATCGACCTCGCACTCCACCTCGACGGCTTCGCCGCCCTCGTCGCCGTCCTCGTCGGGCTCGTCGCGACCTGCGTGCAGGTCTACTCGCTCGCCTACCTCCGCGACGACCCCCGCTACCCGTCCTACGCGGCGCTGGTCTCCCTCTTCACCTCCGCGATGCTGCTCGTCGTCTACTCCGGCGACCTGATGGTGCTGCTGGTCGGCTGGGAGATCATGGGCATCTGCTCGTACTTCCTCGTCGGCCACTACTGGGAGACGCCCGAGGCGCGCGCCGCCTCCCTCAAAGCGTTCCTGGTCACCAAGCTCGGCGACGTGCCGTTCCTGATCGGCATCTTCGCGCTCGCCGCCGACACCGGTACCTTCCGCATCACGGGCATCCTCGGCGCGGTCGCGAACGGCGGACTCGACCACCCCACGCTCATCGCGCTGCTGCTCCTCGCCGGGGTGGCGGGCAAGTCCGCGCAGTTCCCGCTGCACACCTGGCTGCCCGACGCGATGGCCGGCCCGACGCCCGTCTCCGCGCTCATCCACGCCGCGACGATGGTGGCCGCCGGAATCTACTTCGTGGCCCGGCTGCTGCCGGTCTTCGCCGCTTCCGGCGCCGCCCTCGTCGTCCTCTCCGTGATGGCCGCCGTCACGATGGTCGGCTCCGGTCTGGCCGCGCTCGCGCAGGACGACATCAAACGCGTCCTCGCCTACTCGACCCTCGGTCAGCTCGGCTACATGGCCGGGGCGCTGGCCGTCGGAGACCGCGGGGCCGCCGTCTTCCACCTCCTGTCGCACGGTGCCTTCAAGGCCGTCCTCTTCCTGGCCGCCGGAGTCGTCATCCACGCCACCGGCACCAACTCGCTCGCCGCCATGTCCCGCATGGGCGGGCTCACCCGACGCATCCCCGACGCCTACTGGACGATGACGATCGCCCTGCTGGCGCTGGCGGCCATCCCGCCGTTCGCCGGCTTCTTCTCCAAGGAAGCCGTCCTCGTCGCCGCCGAACACACCGCCCTCGGCGACCGCCACGTCGCCCCGGCCGCCGCGGGCTGGACGATCCTCGTCGCCGGCCTGCTGGCCGCCGTGCTCACCGCCGCGTACGCCACCCGCCTGTGGCTCCTCACCTTCAAGGGCCGCGGCCCCGAAGTGGCGGACCACGGCAAGCAGCCCGTCGCGATGACCGGCGTCCTCTGGGTGCTGGCCGTCCCCACTCTCGGCTTCGGGCTGACCGTCGGTGTGATCGGCGACTGGTTCGACGGACACCGCCTCACCCCGACGCTGACCACCGCCGTGCTCTCCACGGGTGTCGGACTCGTCGGCGGACTCGTCACCTACGCCGCCTGGCGTCACACCACCGCGCACGCGGCCGGCCACCCCCTCGGCGCCGTCACCGCGAACCCGCGGGCCGAACCCGCCCTGGTGGAGGCCGAGGCCATCAGCGCCCACGCCACCGTCTACGGCGACGTCGCGGGAGCCGCCGACCCGGCCGACCCCGGCCGCCTGCTGCTCGGCCCCCTGCACGGCCCGGCCGCCGCCGGATTCCACCTGGACGCCCTGTACTCGCGAGTGTTCGTCCGGCCCGTGCTGGCCGCGGCCAGCCTCGTCCGCTTCCTGGACCGCGAGGTCGTCGACACGTACGTACGCGGCGCCGGCACCACCGCACGACTGCTCGGCACCGCCGTCCGCCGCGCCCAGACCGGCAACGCGCAGACCTACGTCTCCGCCCTGCTCGCCGGGTCACTCGTCCTGACGATCGCCGTCGTCGTCTATGCCAACGTCAACGCCGGGGCGTGAACCGTGATCGATATCAGCCCGTCCGTGATGCAGGTCCTTCTGGCGTTGGCCGTCGTCGGCCCGCTGGTGGGTGCCGTCGCCGCCCTGCTCCCCGCCCCGCCCGGCCTGAAGGGCCGCGACCCGGACCAGGCCGTGCTCCGCCACGGCGTCACCGTGACCGGAGCGATCCTGGTCATCACCCTGCTGCTGGCGGCCGGCTTCGACCGTGACCACGCGTCGACCATGCAGGCCACCACCGACATCGGCTGGATCCCCGCGCTGGACGTCCGCGTCCACCTCGGCATCGACGGCATCTCACTCCCCCTCGTCGTGCTCACCGCGCTGCTGACCTTCCTCTGCGCGCTGTACAGCTACTTCAAGATGCCCGCGGGCCCGTCCCCGAAGGCCTTCGTCGCACTGATCCTGGTCCTGGAGTCCGGCACGCTCGCGACCTTCGCCGTGCTGGACCTGCTGCTCTTCTTCCTCGCCTTCGAGATGGTCCTCATCCCGATGTACTTCCTCATCGCCCGCTGGGGCGGCGAGGGCAAGCAGGCCGCGGCCTCGAAGTTCGTCCTCTACACGCTGCTCGGCTCCGTCGTCATGCTGCTCGGACTGCTGCTCGTCGGACTCGACGCCGGCACCTTCGACATGGTGGCACTCGCCACTGACAACGGCCGTGGCCTCTCCACGTCCGTGCAGGTCATCGCCGTTCTGGCGATCGGGATCGGGCTCGCCGTGAAGACCCCGATGTGGCCGCTGCACAGCTGGCTGCCCGACGCGCACACCGCCGCCCCCACGGTCGGCTCGGTGCTCCTGGCCGGTGTGATGCTGAAGATGGGCACGTACGGATTCGTCCGGGTGCTCCTGCCGATCGCCCCCGACGGCATGCACACCTTCGCGCCCTACCTCGCCGCCCTCGCGGTCGCCGGGATCGTCTACGGGTCGCTCGCCTGCCTCGCCCTCGCCCGCCCGGGTGCCAAGGGCGACCTCAAGCGCCTGATCGCGTACTCCTCGGTCGGCCACATGGGCTTCGTGCTCCTCGGCATCGCCACCATGACCCCCACCGGCGTCAACGGCGCGCTCTTCGCCAACATCGCCCACGGCCTCATCACCGGCCTGCTGTTCTTCCTGGTCGGCGCGGTGAAGGACCGGCACGGCACCGCCGATCTCGACACCCTCGCGGGCGCCACCGGAGCCGCCCTCTACGGCCGCGCCCCCCGCCTCGGCGCGCTGCTCGCCTTCGCCGCCGTCGCCTCCCTCGGACTCCCGGGCCTCGCCGGGTTCTGGGGCGAGATGCTCACCCTGTTCGGCGCGTTCGACCCGGCCGAGGGCCTCAGCCGCCCCGCGTTCCTGACGTTCATGGCGATCGGCGCGTTCGGCACCCTGCTCACCGCCGCGTACATGCTCGTCGTCGTCCGCCGCGTCTGCATGGGCGAACCGCCCGCGCGGACGAGCAACGCCACCGGCCTCGGCGCGGGCACCCGACCGGAGAGCGCGGAAGCCGCCGGGACCACCCAGGCCGCGGTGGCCGCCGGGACCGCCGTGGCCACGAGGACCGCTGACACCGCGGCGGCGACGGACACGGCGTCCACCACGGAGATCGCCGACGTCCGCCCGTACGAGTTCGCCACCTGGACCCCGCTCGTCGCCCTCACCGTCCTCGCCGGACTCTGGCCCGCCGTCCTCCTGGGACTCAGCGATCCGGCCGTGCAGAAGCTCCTCGCAGGAGGCAAGTCGTGATCACGGACCTCGTGACCGCCGCCGTCGGAGCGGCCCCGGGCCCGGCGACCGGCCCGACCGGAGCGACCGGTGCTCAGGCCGTGGAGACCGCCGCGAGCCTCGTCCAGTCCATCGACTGGCTCGCCGTCGCCCCGCCGCTCGTCGTGGCGGTCCTGGCGCTCGTCGTCCTCGTCGCCGACCTCTTCCTCGCCGAACGCCACAAGCCGCTGCTCGGATGGGCCACCGTCGCCGGGCTCGTCGTCGCCCTCGCCTGCCTCGTCCCGCTGCTGGGAGACCACCGCTCGACCTTCTGCGTGGCCGCCGACGGTCCCGGGTCGGTACAGGCGTGCAGCTACACCGCCGACGACTTCGCCCTCGTGATCCAGGCCCTGGTCCTCGTCGGGGCGCTGCTCACCGCGCTGCTCTCGCTCGACGACACCCGGAAGCTGCCCGCCGGGGAGTTCTGGTTCCTGCTGCTCTCCTCGGCCTCCGGCGCGGCGCTGCTGCCCGCCTCGCGCGACCTGATCACCCTCGTCGTCGCCCTGGAAGTCGCCTCGCTCCCCGCCTTCGCCCTCGTCGGCATCAAGCGCGGCGACCGCCGCTCCTCCGAGGCGGCCCTCAAGTTCTTCCTGTCGTCCGTCACCGCGACCGCCGTGATGCTCCTCGGCGTCAGCTTCGTGTACGCGGCCACCGGCGTCACCCACCTCACCGAGCTCTCCCACGCCCTGGACGAGCTGCCCGCCCGGTTCTCCACCCTCGCGGCGACGGGCGTCGCGCTCACCCTGGTCGGCTTCGCCTTCAAGACCGCCGCCGCACCCTTCCACTTCTGGGTCCCCGACACCTACGTCGGCGCCCCGCTGCCCATCGCCGCGTACCTCTCGGTCGTCGGCAAGGCGGTCGGCTTCTCGGGCCTGATCCTGGTCACCGTGATCGCCTTCCCGGCCTACGCCGACGTGTGGGGGCCGGCCCTCGCGGTGCTCGCCGCGCTGACCATGACCGCCGGGAACGTCGCCGCGCTGCGCCAGGACCCCGGCCGTGCCCGCAGCGCGGTACGCCTGCTCGCCTGGTCCTCGGTGGGCCAGGCCGGCTACCTCCTGGTGCCGATCGCCGCGTCCGCGTACTCCGACGACGTCCACGTGGGATCCACCGTCGCGTACGCCCTCATGTACGCCGTCGTGAACCTCGGCGCCTTCGCGGTCGCCGCCCTCGTGGCCCGTACGAGCCCCGGCAACCGGCTCACCGACTACCGGAACCTCTACGCCCGCCGGCCCCTCACCGCCCTGGCGCTGGCCTTCTTCCTGGTCTGCCTGGCCGGACTGCCGCCCGGGATCATCGGCCTCTTCGCCAAGGTCACCGTCTTCTCGGCCGCCGTCGACGCGGGCCTGGGCTGGCTCGCCGTCGTGATGGCCGTCAACGTGGTGATCGCCCTCGCCTACTACCTCCGGTGGACCGCCCTGCTCTTCCGCGGTGCCGACGCCCCGGAGGACGCAGGGGAGGGCACCTCGCAGGCCGTACCGGCGGTGACCTCGGCGGGGGCGACCCCGGTGGCCGCCCCCGCGCCCCTCGTCGCCGCGCTCGTCCTCACCACGGCCGCCGCGCTCGTCCTCTCCGGGGCGCCGCAGATCGTTCTGAGGTTCGCCGACGGAACGCTTTTCTGACCGTTCCGCACCACCCGTCCCGGGCCCCACCTCACCGGTTTGCCCCGGCGGGCCGGGACAGGGCAGGGTCTTGCGTGCATCCATCACGCACCGGGCGACGCACCGGGCACGCAAGAGCGGACGAGGGAGACAGCGCAGTGCTGAACGGATTCAAGGACTTCATCCTGCGGGGCAACGTCGTCTCCATGGCGATCGGCCTCGCCGTGGGAGCGGCCTTCACCGCGGTCGTCACCGGATTCAGCAACGCCTTCATCGTGCCGCTCATCGGCGTCATCACCCGGGGCACCGGCGACTTCAACAAGGCGTCCTTCGACGTCGAGGGCGTCACCTTCCCCTACGGCCTGTTCATCGCCGCGGCCATCGCCTTCGTCATCACCGCCGCCGTGCTCTACTTCTGCGTCGTCGTCCCCATGCAGAAGGTCCAGGACCGCTTCACCGCCAAGAAGGCCGACGAGCCCGCCGACATCAAGGCCGCCCTGCGCGACTGCCCGCGCTGCTACACCGCCATCCCGGCCATCGCCTCGCGCTGCGGCCACTGCACCAGCGAGGTCGAGCCCGACCCGGCCGCCGTGGCACTCGCCGAGCAGGTCACCGGAAAGCCCGTGGGCGCCCAGAAGCTCCCCGCCCAGCGCTGAGTGCCACCCGTACGGTCGAACCCTCCCCGGGACCCGTACGAGTGCGCGGGCCCCGCCCTCCGGGCCCGCGCACAAGGGAACTAGCTCACCTCGCCTGGCGTTGACCAGAGCGGGAAGCTCCACTGAGAGAAGTGGGCTCCTGTCGAGCCATCGAGCAAGGGTTCCCCTGCTGCACCACTTGGAGGGCGTACCGTGCACCGCCGGCACAACGGGCTGAAGACCGCCGTACTCCTCGGTGGCCTGTCCGCGCTGATCATCGTCATCGGCAGTTTCTTCGGGCGTACGGGCCTGATCGTCGCGCTCCTCGTGGCGGTCGGCACCAACGCCTACGCGTACTGGAACAGCGACAAGCTCGCCCTGCGGGCGATGCGGGCGAGGCCCGTCAGCGAGTTCGAGGCCCCCACGATCTACCGCATCGTGCGCGAGCTCTCGACCGCCGCCCGGCAGCCGATGCCCCGGCTCTACATCTCGCCCACCCAGGCGCCCAACGCCTTCGCCACCGGACGCAACCCGCGCAACGCCGCCGTCTGCTGCACCGACGGCATCCTCCAGATCCTGGACGAAAGCGAGTTGCGCGGTGTCCTGGGCCACGAGTTGAGCCACGTCTACAACCGCGACATCCTGATCTCGTCCGTCGCCGGAGCCCTCGCCTCCGTCGTGATGTTCCTGGTCAACTTCGCCTGGCTGATCCCGGTCGGCCGCTCCAGCGACGACGAGGGCCCCGGCATCTTCGGCCTCCTCCTCGTGATGATCCTGGGCCCGCTCGCCGCCTCCGTCATCCAGCTCGCCGTGAGCCGTTCCCGCGAGTACGAGGCCGACGCCTCCGGAGCCCAGCTCACCGGGGACCCGCTCGCCCTGGCGAGTGCCCTGCGCAAGCTCGACGCGGGCACGAAGCGGCTCCCGCTGCCTCCGGAGCCCCGGATCGAGACCGCGAGCCACATGATGATCGCGAACCCCTTCCGGCCCGGCCAGGGTGTGTCCAAGATGTTCTCCACGCATCCGCCGATGGCGGAGCGCATCGCCCGACTAGAGAAGATGGCAGGTCATCGACCGTGAAGACGATCCTGAACGTCATATGGCTGGTCCTGTGCGGCTTCTGGATGTGCCTCGGCTACCTCGCCGCCGGTCTCGTCCTCTGCATCACGATCATCGGCATCCCCTTCGGCGTGGCCGCGTTCCGCATCGGCCTGTACGCCCTCTGGCCCTTCGGCTACATGGTGGTCGACCGCCGTGACGCGGGCGGCGCCTCCTGCGTCGGCAACGTCCTCTGGCTGGTCCTCGCCGGCTGGTGGCTGGCCCTCGGCCACATCGTCACCGGGATCGCGCTCTTCGTCACGATCATCGGCATCCCGCTGGCCATCGCGAACTTCAAGCTGATCCCGGTGTCGCTGATGCCGTTCGGCAAGGAGGTCGTCCCCACCGATCAGCCCTTCGCCGCCCGTTAACCGCTCCCACCGGTGCGGTGATCCGACTTTTAGGGGCAACCGATCCGGTGCCCCGGCGCGTCCCTGATTCCGTAACCAGGAAAGGGGTAGGTGCGCCGCATGGGCATCATCGCGTGGATCATCCTCGGGCTAGTCGCCGGAGTCATAGCCAAGGTTCTGCTGCCGGGACGCGATCCCGGCGGCATCATCATCACGACCCTCATCGGGATCGCCGGAGCGTTCGTCGGAGGCTGGCTCTCCGCTAAGTTCCTCGACCGTCCCATCAACGACGACTTCTTCGACCTCGCGACCTGGGTGGCCGCCATCGCCGGCTCCCTGGTGCTGCTCATCGTCTACCGGCTGCTCTTCGGCAACTCCCGGGAACGCCGCTGACCCGCGCCGCCCGCCCGCCGGTCACCGGTCGTCCAGACCGGTCTCCCGCAACGTCAGATTGAGCCGACCGGCCCGCATCCCCGTATCCGGGCCGGCCGTCCCCGGATAGACCTTCGGCACCCCGTGGAACGCGAACCGCGACGGACCGCCGAAGACGAACAGATCACCGGACTCCAGCTCCACGTCCGTCCAGGGCCGCCCCCGGTTCTCCGTGTTCCCGAACCGGAAGACGCAGGTGTCCCCGATACTGAGCGACACCACCGGGGCCCCGGAGACCTCCTCCCGGTCCTGGTGCATGCCCATCCGGGCCGTGTCGTCGTAGAAGTTCACCAGCCCCGCGTCCGGCGCGTACGCCCGGCCCGCGGCCTCGTCCCCGTAAGCCTCCGCCACCGCCGCCCGGCCCAGCTCCGCGAGCCACCCGGGAAACGCCGCCACCCGGGCGCCGTTCACGTCGTCGGCGGTCCGGACGTACCGGTACGGCCGCCAGTGCCACCCCAGGCACACCGTCCGCACCGACATCACCCCGCCGCCCGGCAGCTCCGTGTGCCGCAGCGGCACCGGACCCCGCGCCCACTCCCGGCAGGCCACCACCAGCGCCCGCTGACGCTCCACGGACAGCCACCCCGGCACGTGCACCGCCCCGGGAGCGACGGTCCGCCGCTCCTTCGGGAACAGCCCCGCAGGCACCGTCAGCCCCGCCCGGCCGAGTTCCGCCCGGCCGAGTTCCGCCCGGTCTCCCGGCCCGCCGCGTCCCCGGTCGGGACCCCGGCCACGGCCCCGGTCGCCTTGCCGCCGGCCCAGGCGCCCTCGAACGTCAGCAGCCGCTCCTTGCGCTCCGGCCCGCCCGCGTACCCCCGCAGCGAACCGTCCGCGCCGATCACCCGGTGGCACGGCCGCACCACCAGCAGCGGATTGCGCCCGATCGCGGTACCCACCGCCCGTACCCCGGCACCCGTCACCCCGACCCGCCCGGCGACCCAGCCGTAGGACACCGTCCCGCCGTACGGGATCTCCTCCAGCGCCCTCCACACCCGCCGCTGGAACTCCGTCCCGGCCCCCGGCGCGTACGGCAGCGCGAAACGTGTCAGCCGCCCCGCGAAGTACGCCGAGAGCTGCGACCGGGCCTCCTCGAAGGCATCCGGCGCCTCCCGCCACCCCGCCAGCACGACCGCCCCGCCCTTCTGCCCGGGTACGGACACCGAGAGCAGCCCTCCGGACGCCTCGTCGCCGACCAGCAGCAGCTCGCCCAACGGGCTGCCGAACCTCGTGTACACCGTGCTCATCGGCTCTCGTCCCTCTCGCGCGCCACTCGGTCCCCTCTCTACGAGTCTGCGCCACGCCGACGTGTCCGGGCTGGCGGAAATCCGACATGGAGCAGTCGAAGGCGTCCGGGGAGGCCCTGCGGCCCGGGGCCGGACACGGCTCACGGCGGTGCCGAAGACGACACCGCCGTGGGGAACCTCAGTGGGCGCGCGGGGGTACGGGCATCAGCCCGTCCGTCACCGGTAGTTGACGTACTGCAGCGCGAAGTCGAAGTCCTTGCCCTTGAGCAGCGCCTGGACGGCCTGGAGGTCGTCGCGGCTCTTCGAACTGACGCGCAGCTCATCACCCTGGACCTGCGCCTTGACGCCCTTGGGGCCCTCGTCGCGGATGGCCTTGGCGACCTTCTTGGCGTTCTCCTGGGAGATGCCTTCCTCGATGGTGGCGAAGATCTTGTACTCCTTGCCGGACAGCTGCGGCTCGCCCGCGTCCAGCGACTTCAGCGAGATCCCGCGCTTGATCAGCTTGGTCTCGAAGATGTCGAGGATCGCCTTGACGCGCTCCTCACCGTTCGCCTCCATCAGGATCTTCTCGCCGGACCAGGCGATCGACGCGCCGGTGCCCTTGAAGTCGTAGCGCTGGGAGATCTCCTTGGCGGCCTGGTTGAGGGCGTTGTCGACCTCCTGCCGCTCGACCTTCGAGACGATGTCGAAACTGGAGTCGGCCATGACGTGTGGCTCCTTGCGTCGTAGACGGTCGTAGGCATGGATCTGCACTGCGATGCAGGAGAAAGCCTAAAGGCTGCCCCCGCGTCCGGACGCTGATCAATCGAGTGGCGGAGCACCCCTGAGCATCGGGTATCGTTTACGTCGTCGCCAAGGAGTCCCCGAGCGGGGTTCCGGAGTGATGTTCGAGGCGGTGTGCCCGAGTGGCCAAAGGGAGCAGACTGTAAATCACCGCATGGTCCACCAGATCGTGCACGTCGACATGCCGGAGGAGGACCGGCGCGAGTTCGTCGGGGTGGTGCAGGCGGCCCTGGCCGCCGCCGACCCGCGCAGGCCCACCGACACCCGGCTGTGGCCCGGCTATGCCGAGATCGTGCCCCACCTCAAGTACGCGGACGTCCTGCAGAGCAGGGACCCGAACGTCCAGCGGCTCGTGCTCAAC
>NZ_JBHWZJ010000143.1:0-16825 GCF_042728415.1 Streptomyces sp. NPDC060198
AACCCGGTGTGCCCGGACCGGTCCCGTACTCCGATACTGCTTGCATGCGGGTGACGCGGAGAGGACTCCGTGACCCGCGACGGACAGGCTCCACGGTGGAAGGCAGAACAAGGTGACGATCGTCGCATATCAGGGGGAACCGGGCTCCAACTCGGCGACCGCCGCCCACGCGTTGTACCCCGGCTGCGGTGAAGTGCCTTGCACGGGATTCGAGCAGGCGCTGGACGCGGTGACGCTCGGTACCGCCGATGTCGCGGTGATCCCCGTGGACAACTCCGCCGCGGGGCGCGTCGCCGACGTGCACCATCTGCTGCCGGAGTCGGGTCTGTTCATCGTCGCGGAGTACTTCCTCGCGATCCGCTTCGACCTGATGGCCGTTCCGGGCACCTCGCTCGACCAGGTGGAGTGTGTACGCAGCCATGTGCACGCGCTCGGCCAGTGCCGGAAGCTGCTCCGCGAGGGCGGCTGGCGCACGCACGTCAGCGACGACACCGCCGGCTCGGCCCGCGAGGTCGCGGAGCTCGGCGACCCCCGGCAAGCCGCGCTCGCGCCGCCTGCCGCGGCCGAGCTGTACGGGCTGGACGTGCTGCGGTCCGAGGTGGAGGACGACCCCGAGAACACCACCCGCTTCGTGGTGCTCTCCCGTGACGCGGGTCCCTGGCCGGACCCGGACGGCTCCACGATGACCAGCCTCTTCTTCTGCGTACGCAACATCCCCAGCGCGCTCTTCAAGGCGCTCGGCGGCTTCGCCACCAGCGGCGTCAACCTCACGAAGATCGAGAGCTACCAGATGAGCGCGGGGCTCAGCCCCAGCCGCTTCTACGTGGAGATCGAGGGACACCCCGACGAGCCGCACGTCGCCCTCGCCCTGAACGAGCTGCGGTTCTTCTCGTCCGAGGTGCGGGTCCTCGGGGTCTACCCCGCGCACGCGCACCGGCTGCGCGGGCGCGCCGGCTGACACACCGGCCTACAGGGCGGCCCCCGGCGGCGGTCGCGCGCCCGGAGCCGCCGCGCCCCGGCGGTACGGTCACCGACGGGGCGCGCGACGACGTCGGCCCGCCCCTACTGCACCCCGGCGGACGGAAGACTCCGGGGATCGGCCGAGTGGACACCGGCGGGGACCGGTCCCGCCGGATGCGGGCCGCCGGACCGAGGAACGTAGACCGGCGAGTCGGACTGGTAAAAGAGGTCGATGTCGGCCTCCTCCCCGCCGACGATCAGGGTGTCCCAGGCGCCGCTCTCCTGGAGGGTGCGCAGGGTCGCCGGGTCGACCGAGGCGAGGTGGGAGCGGAGTTGCTCCATGGTGGGCATCCCGGGCAGCCGGGGAGCGAGACGGTCACGGATCGCCGCCATGCGGTCCAGCAGCTCGTCCAGATCGGGCCGCCCCGACGTCCGGCCGGCCTCTGGTCCCGTCGCTCTGCCCGCCTCCGCGCTGCGGGCGATGACGTCCTTGATCGCACGGGTGACGCCCTGCTCGTCGGTGGTCACCATGGCGTTCCACGCCCGGCTCTTGTGCCGGTACTGCAGCATGGACATCGCCGCCTCGTGCCGGATGAAGTCCGCGTCCCGCAAGGGCTTGCCCCGCCAGGCCCTGCTGAGTGAGCGGGCCAGAGAAGTGGCCGAGGCGAGACCGCTGTTGAGGCCGCGGCCGGGCCAGAAGTGGATCGCGTTGGCGGCGTCGCCCAGGAGGAAGCCGTACGTCCCCGGCGTCGTGGCGGTCGGGCGCAGGAGCTGGGCCGTGAACCGCGGGCGTTGCACCATGTCCAGCCGGAACGACGTGATCGCGGAGAGATCGTCCTCGGGCACACCGAACAGGTTCAGGCCCTGCCGGATCTCCTTCCACAGCGGCGAGCTGCGCAGCAGCGCGGGCAGGAAGAGCGTCCCGTGCGTGGAGCAGCGGAACTCGTTGTCCTCCTCCCGGTTCATCAGGCAGGGGCGGGCCGCGATGCACTCCTCGAAGACCTGGCGGACCGGATCGATACCGATCACGCCCTTGGCCTCCTCGCGGGTGAGCCGCATGTTCAAGAAGCCCTCACCCCGCAGCGAGTTGAGCAGGAACCGGTTCTGCGACACGGTCAGCAGCACACTCATCGGGTCCGACAGCCGCGACTTGACCCGCAGCCCCAGCACGACGTCCTGGAGGTGCTCGCCGTCCAGGGAGTAGATGGAGGCGTCGGCCGTGCCGAAGCGGTCCGCGAAGTGGTCGCGGGTGCGGGAACGCCCGCCTTCCCCGATCACCAGGACGTGCTCCTGGGCGAGCCGGCTCTTGCGCTCCACCGGGTCGAACCGGTGCGGGACGAGCTGGATCGCCGGCCGCGTGTTCGCCAGGGCGAGGAGCCGGTCCTCGATGTAGGCGATCCGGATGTTGCGGGGCGGGCGGCCGTCGACGGAGTCCGGTCCCACCGGCCACATCTCCGAGTACGCGGCCTCGTCGCCGAACAGCGCCGCACGCACCTCCTCGGAGAGCGCGAGGTACTGCCGGCTCTGGACCGTCACGACCTGCTGACGGCGCACGTTGCCCTGCGACTCGTCCTTCCAGACGACTTCTGCTCCCTTGCGGACCCACCGGCCGTCGTAGACGGTGATCGCCACCCGTCCGCTCAGCGCCTCCTCCAGGGCCAGCGCGAAGGCGAGCCCCACCGGACCGCCGCCGGTGACCGTGACCCGCAGGGTGCCGGGGTTGGCCGCCGCGTTCAGCCGGGGCAGGTGCAGCTGGGAGAGGTCGATGACCGTCTCCATGACGTCCTGCGCCTCGAAGAGGAAGGTTTCGTCACCGATGCGCACGCAGTCGTTCGCACGCAGAACGTGGCGGGTGACGCGCTGGTCGTTGACGTACGTGCCGTTCCTGCTGTCACGGTCGTGGAGGACGTACGCTCCGTCCTCCTTGACGATCTCGGCATGCAGTCGGGAGGCGCTCGGACTCACGATCACGACCCCGTTGTCGCCCTTGCGGCCGAACGTGAGAGGGGCGGTGCCCAGAACCACGCTCTGGCCGGCGAAGGGGCCCGTACGGCCCACGATGACTGATGGCATTGAAAAACGCTCCTTAGGAACGAAGCCCATCCCCAACGGCTCGCCCGTTGCCGCTGATCCGGCCCACGAGCGTTCCCGTACCCCGTACTGACGGGCCTTCGGCCCCGACGCGTCCCCCTGTCCGCTCCGGCGTACCGCCCCGTCGGTCACTCCGTTCGCGACGGCCCCGTCCGTCCCGTCCGTTCCCTGATTTCTCATCAATTCGCGGCGTATCAGGCCGTGTTGGCTGGTCACCGATGAGGCCTCGAAGTCTACGGGACAGGCTCGGTACGTGGCCAAGGGTTGGACCCCGGCGCGTGGCGCACGACGCCGGGGCGCACGTCCCGCGGGGCGGCGTCAGGACGTGTGCGGGCCCGGCGCCCTCCCGTCGCCGAGCGCCCATGCCTCGATGTCGCGGTAGTGGATCGGGCCGCTGCTGCGGCCCACGTTGCTGCCGACCAGATGCAGACGGGCCGCAGGCCATCCGCCGCCGCGGAACCCGGCGAGCCCCGCCGCGATCTCGCCCGCCGAGGTCAGGTCGCCCCGGCGGGCGCGGGCGAGGGTCAGATGCGGCCGGAAGGGCCGCTCCGTGAACGCGACACCGTGCTCCCGGACGGCGGTGCGCACGTCGGCGGCGAGCCCGTGCAGCTCGTCGAGATCGCCGTCGATCCCGCTCCACAGCACCCGGTCGTCGAAGCTGCCGCTGCCCCGCAGCGCCAGCCGGGGTGGCCGGTGGGTCGTCGCGAGGCCGGCCAGGAGCGGGCGCAGCGCCGGGACCGCTTCCACCGGAAGTTCGCCGAGGAACGCCAGGGTGATGTGCCAGTCCTCGATGCGGTTCCACCGCATCAGGGGGTGCGTGCCGTAGGCCGGGCGCAGCTCCCGGGCCAGCTCCTCCTTCGCGTGGTCGGGCGGGGCGAGGGCGATGAACACGCGAACGGTCGCGGGTCGGGTCTCTTCGTTCACACCTGTCTTCGTACCGCACCCGACCGTCGGCGTGACGACGGGGTGGGGGACGGACGGCAGCGGCCCTGAGGCGGTGCCGGCCTCGCCGTGCCGGCCGGCGTCGTGCCGGCCGGCGTCGTGATGCGCAAGCTCGGCGTCGACGACCTCCTCGAATTCGACCCGACCCGCGTCGGAGACGACTTCCCCTGCCCGTAAGCGTGTCCACGCCGGGGGAGTCCCGTGCGGTGACCGCTCGCGGGCCGCCGCGCCCGCGGCAGGGCCGGGCGGTTCTCGGGCGACGGCTTCGGTCCCGGTCACTCCGGGCGAGAGCCGCGCATCGGATCAAGCCGGTGACCGGGGAGTCTGGCCGCCACGGCGTCGAGGACCCACACCAGGCCGGTCTCGAAGGACGCCTCCGCGTCCACGTCCGTGCCCTCGTGCACGGCCTTGGCCAGCGCGGGGAAGCGGCCGGTGGCCAGCATTCCCGTCATGCGCGGGCCGTGGGCGCGCTGCCAGTCGTGTGTGGACAGACCGGTGGTCCGCTCGGCAGACACCGCATCGCCGTGGTCGGGAGCGGCCCCGCCGGCCTCACCTTCGCCCGTGTCCCGCACCGCCACGGCTACCCCGTCAGCGTCCTCGAACGCGATTTTACCCCCGACGCGCGCCCTGCGGGCGGTGCGCTCGACCTGCGCGAAGGGATGGGCCAGCTCGCGCTGGACAAGGCAGGTCCGCTGGCGGAGTTCCACGAGCTGTCCCGCCCAAAGGGGCAGGCCATGCGCATCCTGGACCAGGCCGGGACCGTCCTGCGCGACTGGGGCCCCCGCCCGGACGACCGGGCCAAGCCCGAGATCGACCGCGGGCAACTCCGCGACCTGCTGCTCGGCCCTCTCGCCCTCTTCGACGAGGTCCAGCCGTCCTGACGGTCGAGCGGGGAGGGGGAAGCGCCACCGGTGCCGCGCGGCGGTCGCAACGGGGGCTCCATGGCGCTCGGTCCGCCGAACCGGGTCGACGGGGGGCACGCACTCCGGGGCCCCGTCGGCCGAGGCGCCCGCAGGCGCTGTCGGCGCCCTCGCGTAGCCTGCGTGCCGCACGCATGGTGCGGAGGTGTGGGGGAGCGGGATGAGCGACCGTATCGAATGGCCGTCGGGACGCGACGAGGATGCCGCGCTGATCATCAGGACCGACTATCGCGACGAGCGGGCGTGGTCGGCCGTGAAAGCGGCGCTGATGACGAACCGGGCCCAGGAGGAAGACCTCGTACCGTACGTCCACATCGTCGACGATCCGCGATGGAGTGGATTCGCGCCCGCTCGGATCCTGTCGGAGGCAGCCGCGTACGAGGAGCGGGGCGTCGTCTACCTCGCGGACCGCAGCTCGATGCGGGAAGAGAACCCCGTCACCTTGCTGGCGCTGTCACTGCTGACCAGGGAGCGGTGTGAAAGCGACGAGGAGTTCGAGGCGTACGGCGGCGCCTTCCGCGTGGTGCCCCGGGGCATCCACGAGATGAACGCGAACCTCATGATCGCCAACTTGGACTTCGGTGACTTCATGGATGCCGCCAGGAGCGATCCCGAGGGGCTTTTCCGGGGATTCACCGGCTGAACCGGCCGCTCCCGGCCTCGTGAGGTCCCCACGGCCTGCCGCGGGGACGGGTGTGGACCGCTGTGGCGGCGATGTCGCGGGTCCGTGGCGTCATCGGCCCCTCAGCCGCCGATCGACGAGGCGATCACTACCCGCGAAGGCGCCCGGGGCCAGGGCTCTCGGGCCACCAGCGCGAGGGGCCGGACGGTTGGCCGTGACGGTTTCCTGGCCCGGTGGGCGGGCGGACGGTCGGTGGCCGGCGGCGGTCGGGGAACCGCGAGCGCTGATCCCGCTCACGGAGCCCGCGGACCCTCCGGTCGTCGTGCTCGAAGGCACGAGCGAGTAAGCGGCACCCGCCGCCGCGCCGGACCTCTCGGTGAAGACGTCTCCGTCGTGCCGGGAGCCGGGGAGCCCGTCGTGATCTCGGCGAGGCCGCTCGGGCGCTCGCCTCCTTCGATCACCCTGAGTTACTATGCTCACTTCGTGCCGGAGGCCGGCAGCGAGGGGCGTGACCTCATCGACGGGCTGCCCGGGGGCGAGGGAAAGCGGCGTGCCGGTCGAGAATCCCCACGTTCTCCCCGGCGTCGCCGGTCGGGCCGGTTCCTCGTTGCACCCGCAGACGAGTTCCGTGGATTGCAAGGTTGAAGAGATGGGTGGATTGCGAAAGTGCTGAAAGAGGTCACCGCGACCCGCTACGTCACGCCCCTGCGTGAGGGTGGATCGCTCCCCGGGATCGTCGAGGCCGACGACCTCGGTACGTACGTCATGAAGTTCACCGGGGCGGGTCAGGGCCGCAAGACCCTCGTCGCGGAGGTCATCTGCGGGGAGCTGGGCCGCCGCCTCGGGCTGCGGGTCCCGGAGCTGGTGACCATGCAGCTCGACCCGGTCATCGGGCTCGGCGAGCCCGACCAGGAGGTGCAGGAACTGCTCAAGGCGAGCGGCGGTCTGAACCTCGGGATGGACTACCTTCCCGGATCGCTGGGCTTCGACCCGCTCGCGTACCACGTCGATCCGGCTGAGGCCGGGCGGATCGTCTGGTTCGACGCGCTGATCAACAACGTCGACCGGTCCTGGCGCAATCCCAACATGCTGGTCTGGCACGGCGACGTCTGGCTGATCGACCACGGCGCCACGATGATCTGGCACCACAACTGGCCGGGCGCCCAGGCGTCCGCGGCCAAGCCGTACAACGCCTCCGACCATGTGCTCGCGCCCACCGGTCCGGACATCGCGGCAGCCGCCGCGGCCCTGGCGCCGCTCGTCACCGAGGAGCTGCTCACCGAGGTGACGGCCCAGGTGCCCGACGAGTGGCTGTCCGGCGAGCCCGGGTTCGACTCGACGGACGAACTGCGCCGCGCGTACGTGGCGCCCCTGCTGGCCCGTGCCGCCACCATCCACGAGCGCATCGTCATGGACGCCCCGGCGCCGACCGGCCCGTCCAAGGCCCCCGGCTGGCTCGCCGACCGCCTCGCCCCGAGGGCTCAGGCGGCGAACCTCCACCCGACGGAGAAGGACGAGACCCGATGAGCACGCGCGAGGTCTTCGAGTACGCCCTGCTGCGCGTCGTCCCCCGCGTCGAGCGCGGGGAGTGCTTCAACGCCGGGGTTCTCGTCTACAGCCGGGCGTACTCCTTCGTCGCCGCCCGTACCCACCTCGACGAGGGCAAGCTGCGTGCGCTCGACCCCGCCGCCGACGTCGTCGGGGTGCGGGCCGCGCTGCGGGCGGTGGAGAACGTCTGCGGCGGCGGTGACGCGGCGGGCCAGGCGGCCGGTGACGACGCCGGGCGGCGCTTCCGCTGGCTGATCGCCCCCCGCTCCACGGTCGTGCAGCCGGGCCCCGTGCACACCGGCCTGACGCTGGACCCGGCGGCCGAGGTCGAGCGCCTGCTCGGCCTTCTCGTTCACTGAGGACCCCGTACCGCACCTCCCGGAGGGGCTGTCCGCGACTGTTGCGGGCGGCCCCTCCGTCGTCTCCTTCGGGTGTGACATGCACCCCTGGGTGTCGTGGGCGTTGACACCGAGTGCCAGGGCTTCTAGCGTCACCACCACAACAGTACTAAGCGCTTGCTCAGTCAGCGGGGGTCGCGCCGGGAGGGTCCGGTGCGGTGGATTCTCCGGTGTCGGCCGGGCGGCGATCCAACGGCGAGGAGAACCCAGCATGTCCACCACCGAGCAGCGTGTCGCCATCGTGACGGGAGCGGCGCGAGGCATTGGCGCCGCCACCGCCGTGCGCCTGGCGGCCGAGGGCCGCGCCGTGGCCGTACTCGATCTCGACGAGGCCGCCTGCAAGGAGACCGTCGAGAAGATCACCGCCGCCGGCGGCACCGCGCTCGCCGTCGGCTGCGACGTGTCGGACGCCGCACAGGTGGAGGCCGCCGTCGCGCGCGTCGTCGCCGAGCTCGGCGCTCCGACGATCCTGGTCAACAACGCGGGCGTGCTCCGCGACAACCTGCTCTTCAAGATGAGCGAGTCCGACTGGGACATCGTGATGAACGTCCACCTCAAGGGCGCGTTCCTGATGGCCAAGGCCGTCCAGAAGCACATGGTGGACGCCAAGTTCGGGCGTATCGTCTCGCTCTCCTCATCCTCGGCGCTCGGCAACCGCGGTCAGGCCAACTACTCGGCCGTCAAGGCCGGTCTCCAGGGCTTCACCAAGACCCTCGCCATCGAGCTCGGCAAGTTCGGCATCACCGCCAACGCCGTCGCGCCCGGGTTCATCGTGACGGAGATGACCGCCCAGACCGCGGCCCGCGTCGGGATGGGCTTCGAGGAGTTCCAGGCCGCCGCCGCCACGCAGATCCCCGTCCAGCGCGTGGGCCGCCCCGACGACATCGCCAACGCCATCTCCTTCTTCACCGGTGACGACGCGGGCTTCGTCTCCGGCCAGGTGCTGTACGTCGCCGGCGGCCCGCTCAACTGACCCGAAGGACGAGGGACATCATGACTGTGCAGGACAGCGGGAAGGTCGCGCTCGTCACCGGCGCGAGCCGGGGCATCGGGTACGGCGTCGCCGAGGCGCTCGTCGCCCGCGGCGACCGGGTCTGCATCACGGGCCGCGGCGAGGAGGCTCTCAAGGAGGCCGTCGAGCGGCTGGGCTCCGACCGGGTGATCGGCGTCGCCGGGAAGGCGCACGACGAGGCGCACCAGGCGCAGGCGGTCGAGCGCACCATGGAGGCGTTCGGCCGCGTCGACTTCCTCGTCAACAACGCGGGAACGAACCCGGTGTTCGGCCCCATGGCGGAGCTCGACCTCGGCGTCGCGCGCAAGGTCTTCGAGACCAACGTGATCTCGGCACTCGGGTTCGCCCAGCAGATCTGGAAGGCCTGGCAGGCGCAGAACGGCGGGGCGATCGTCAACATCGCCTCGGTGGCCGGGATTTCGGCTTCGCCGTTCATCGGCGCGTACGGCATGAGCAAGGCCGCCATGGTCAACCTGACGCTCCAGCTGGCCCACGAGTTCGCGCCGGTCGTCCGCGTCAACGCGATCGCCCCGGCCGTCGTCAAGACCAAGTTCGCCGAGGCGCTGTACGAGGGCCGCGAGGCCGAGGTGATCGCCGCGTACCCCATGGCCCGGCTGGGAGTTCCCAAGGACATCGGCGGGGCGGCAGCCTTCCTCACCTCGGAGCAGGCGGGCTGGATCACCGGACAGACGCTGGTGATCGACGGGGGAATCTTCCTCAATGCCGGAGTGAGCTGAGCGGCCTGCCACGGTTCGCCCCAATTGACGCAAGTGCCCTGCCGGGCCGGGTGATTGGCCCGGCAGAGCGCTGCGGTATGGTCTGCCGACCCATGGCTGATCGAGGAGCGTGCACGTGTTCTACCGGGCCAGTCTGCAGGCTGCTGCAGCCCTAGCATCCCTGTCACTCGTCGCCGGCTGCAGCGTGTTCTCCGGCAGCAGTTCGGACGTCGACCAGCACATCTCGGTCGGGACGACCAGCTCGCCCTCGACTCTGGACCCGGCCGGAGCCTGGGACAACTCCTGGGAGCTGATGCGCAACGTCTTCCAGACCCTGGTGTCCTTCCCCACCGGCAGTACGAAGCCCGAACCCGACGCGGCGGAGTGCACCTTCACCGACTCCACGAGCATGGCCTACCGCTGCACGCTCCGGGACGGCCTGGAGTTCTCGGACGGCGAGAAGCTCGACGCCGAGGCGGTCAAGTACTCCATCGACCGGATCGTGGCGATCAAGGCGAAGGGCGGCCCGCTCGGTCTGCTGGGCTCGCTCGACCGGGTGGAGACCAAGGGGGACGACCTGGTCATCTTCCACCTGAACAAGTCGGACGCCACCTTCCCCTTCGTTCTCGCGACCCCGGCCATGTCGATCGTCGCGCCGAAGCAGTACCCCAAGGACAAGCTCCGCACCGGCAACTCGGTCACCGGCTCGGGGCCCTACGTCCTCGACCACTACGAGCCCCACAGCGTCGCGGAGCTGAAGAGGAACGACAGCTACAAGGGGTTCGCGGACCGGAAGAACGACTCGGTCACCATCAGGTACTACGAGAAGTCCGACGCGATGGTCACGGCGCTGAGGGGCGACAAGATCGACGCCACTTACCGCGGCCTCACCGCCGACGAGGTGATCGGCCTCCAGGGCAGCAAGGAGGAGAACAAGGGTCTCCAGCTCGTCGAGTCCGTGGGCGCCGACATCCGCTTCCTCGTCTTCAACCCGAAGGACCCCGTCGCCGGCAAGCGGGCCGTGCGCGAGGCCGTCGCCCGTCTCGTGGACCGGGACTCCCTCGTCGCCAAGGTCTACCAGGGCACGGCCGAACCCCTCTACTCCATCGTGCCGAAGGGCATCGCCGCGCACACCACCAGCTTCTTCGACGCCTTCGGGGACCCCGACGTGACGAAGGCGCGCCAAGTGCTCTCCGACGCCGGGATCACGGAGCCGGTCGAGATGACGTTCTGGTACACCACGGACCGCTACGGTTCCTCGACCGCGCCGGAGTTCGAGGAGATCAAGCGGCAGCTGGAGAAGTCGGGGCTCTTCAAGATCACTCTGAAGAGCGCGCCCTGGACCACCTTCCAGGAAGGCTTCAACAAGGGCGACTACGCGGTCTTCGGCCGCGGCTGGTTCCCCGACTTCCCGGACCCCGACAACTTCATCGCGCCCTTCGTCGGCAAGGAGAGCGCCACCGGAGGCATGTACGTCAACAAGAAGATCACCGAGGAGATCCTGCCCGCCTCGCGCCAGGAGAGCGACCGCGGCGCGGTCAGCAAGCAGTTCGCCGAGGCCCAGCAGATCATGGTGCAGGACATCCCGCTGCTGCCGCTCTGGCAGGGCAAGCTCTACATCGCGGCCGGCGAGGACATCGGAGGCGGCGAGCGCGCCCTCGACCCGCAGACCGTCATGCAGATGTGGGAGCTGTACCGCAAGGCCAGCTGGTAATCCGGCGAACGGGGGACACCGGCCCGCTGTCAGAGGGGCCGGGTAGGTTCTCTCCCAAGAACCGAATGCTCTCTGGAGGCTGTCCACGTGACCGACACCGACCTGCTGCTGCCCGAGTCCTGGCGCGGCGTCCTCGGCGACGAAATGCAGAAGCCGTACGTGAAGGAGCTTGCGGACTTCGTCGAGGAGCAGCGGGCCGAGGGGCCGGTGTACCCGCCGCGCGACCAGGTCTTCGCCGCTCTGGACGCCACCCCCTTCGACCGGGTGAAGGTGCTCGTCCTCGGCCAGGACCCGTACCACGGCGAGGGGCAGGGCCACGGGCTGTGCTTCTCCGTGCGGCCCGGCGTCAGGACGCCCCCCTCGCTACGCAACATCTACAAGGAGATGCAGGAGGAGCTCGGCCTCCCCGTCCCGGACAACGGTTACCTCATGCCCTGGGCCGAGCAGGGTGTCCTGCTGCTCAACGCCGTCCTCACCGTGCGCGCCGGCGAGGCCAACTCGCACAAGGGCAAGGGCTGGGAGAAGATCACCGACGCGGTGATCCGAGCCGTGGCCGAGCGCCCCGAGCCTGCCGTGTTCGTCCTCTGGGGCAACTACGCGCAGAAGAAGCTCCCGCTCATCGACGAGTCGCGCCACGCGGTCGTGAAGGGCGCGCACCCCTCGCCGCTCTCCGCGAAGAGGTTCTTCGGGTCGCGGCCCTTCACCCAGATCAACGAAGCCGTGGCCGCCCAGGGGCACGACCCCATCGACTGGCGCATCCCCGACCTCGGCTGATCCCGGACGGGCGAGGCGCCGGGTGCCAGGACTGCGGCGAGCGGGACGGCCTGCGGAGCGGGTGGGCCGTCCTGCCGCGCCTGAGCCTGATCGCCCACCGGTGCGGCTAGGGTCTGTCCCGTCACCGGAGCCGGGTCCGGCACGCCCCGCCGGAAGGTTCCGGGCCCGCGCCCGCCCGTTCCGCACCCGTGCAGGGCCCGCTCCCGCACCGCGGCCCCCGTTGCCGCACACCCGATGAGGGAGGCCGCAGTGGCGGAGCAGCAGCAGTCGGCGACGGACGCCGTCAGCACCCGGATCGGCCAGGCGGTCATTCTCCTGCACGGCGGGGACCGCGAAGAGGCCCGTAACCGCTTCGCCGTCCTCTGGTCCGAGCTGGGTGAGGACGCCGATCCGTTCCACCGCTGCACCTTGGCGCACTACATGGCCGACACCCAGGACGATCCCGGTGACGAACTGGCCTGGGACCTGCGCGCCTGGAACGCGGCGGCCGAAGGGCTGACCGGCGAACGGCCCGCCGCTCGCCAGGACCTCCTCGCCCTGCACGCGTTCTCCCCGGCACTGCACCTGGGCCTCGCCGCGGACTACCTCAAGCTTCATCGCCCCGAGGCCGCCCGACACCATCTGGACCGTGCCCGGAAGGCGGCGGACGCGCTCCCCGACGGAGGCCGCGGCAACGGCGTCAGGACCGCCATCGACCGGCTGGAGGCGCGCCTCCGCAAGGAACGCTGAGCCGCACCCCGCCCACCCGCTCTCCGGCGCTCCCGGCCGCCTGCCCGGCAGGGACGACCGGCCTTCCCGAGGTAACCCCTCTCCGCCGAAGGGGCCGTCTCAGTGGCCGTACGCCTGATCGCAGATCTTGGACTGCGGGCTCGTCGCGGACCACCCCCCGATACCGCGTCCGAGCGCGCAGACGCCCTTGCCGGACGCCGGAACACGAGGCAGGCCGGACACCGTCAGCGTCGGAAGTGTGACGGGCGGGCGCCTCGGTGGGTAGGCCGCCGGCGGAGCGCCGCCCGGCGGCTCCACATGCGGCCCGGACGCGGGAGCCGGGTCCGGGTACGCCGGGGCGGACGCGGACGGGGAGGCTTCCGGGAGGGCGTCCAGCGCCTCACGGGCAGGCGGCTGCCCGATCTGCGGCTCCACCTCTTGGACGGGGCGGTTCGGCGCCGGCGGCGGAGCCCCCGGCCCGCCGGGGTTGACCGTCACACAGCCGGACACGGTGGCGACAGCCACGCCCACGAGGACCGCCACGGTCATTCTGGTTCGTTGCACCCGGTAACTCTGCGGGTGAGCAGGGCGTTGCGGGAGTCCGTACGCGCCGAATGCCCCGCACGAGTGACCCGGTCAGCGCGCTGCGAACGGCGCCCGTTCGTACGGCGGAACGATCACCACGGGTGAAACGGACGGCTCGTTCGCGCCGGCGCGTGCCGTCGGCGGGTCCGAGGAATCGCCGGCCGGCTGCCGTCGCCGTCGCGCCCGTATGCTGCCGGGATCAAGGACGAGCGCACGGCAAGGTGAGGGAGCATTCGTGAAGGTCGGCTGCATCGGACTCGGGGACATCGCGCAGAAGGCCTATCTGCCCGTTCTCACCGCTCTGCCGGGGATCGAACTGCATCTCCGGACCAGGACCCCCGCCACCCTGGACACCGTCGCCGCCGCGCACCGGATCCCCGCCGAGCGGTGTCACACCACCCTGGACTCGCTGCTGGAGCAGGGGCTCGACGCCGCGTTCGTCCACGCTCCGACGGCCGTCCACCCGGAGATCACCGCCCGGCTGCTGGAAGCCGGCGTCCCGACCTACGTCGACAAGCCGCTCGCGTACGAACTCGCCGACTCCACCCGGCTGGTGGAGCTCGCCGAGGAACGCGGCACCAGTCTCGCGGTGGGCTTCAACCGGCGTCTGGCCCCCGGCTACGCGCAGTGCGCCGACCACCCGCGCGAGCTGATCCTGCTGCAGAAGAACCGGGTGGGACTGCCCGAGGACCCCCGCACGATGGTGCTCGACGACTTCATCCACGTCGTGGACACGCTGCGCTTTCTGGTCCCGGGCCCCGTCGACCGGGTATCGGTGCGGGCCAGGATCGAGGACGGGCTGATGCACCACGTCGTCCTCGAACTGTCCGGCGACGGCTTCACCGCCATCGGCATGATGAACCGCCGGGGCGGCTCCACCGAGGAGATCCTCGAAGTCTCCGGCCAGGACAGCAAGCGGCAGGTCCTCAACCTCGCGGAGATCATCGACCACAAGGGCCAGCCCAGCCTGCGCCGGCGCGGCGACTGGGTGTCCGTCGCACGCCAGCGTGGCATCGAGAGCTGTGTCACCTCCTTCCTCGACGCCGTACGCACCGGCGTGACGCTCAGCGCGCGTGACGCGCTCGCCACCCACGAACTGTGCGAGCGCGTGGTGCTGGAGGCGCTGGAACAGGCCTCGTACGACCGCTGACGGCGAGGTCGACCGAGGGTGTTCCGCCGGTCCCGCGGCGCGGCGGAGCGTGACCACGCGACGTCCCGGCGGGCCGAGGAGCGGCGCACGCTCTCGTCCCGCCGGGCTTCGGCAGCTCGGGCCGCCCTCCACCGGCCGGTCGTACCCGGGGGCCTCAGACGGGGACGACGGCTCCTTCGCGCACCCATCCCCGGCCGTCCGCCGCCGCGTCGGTGGTGACCAGGACGTAGCCGTACTCGTTGTAGGAGGCGCCCTCGCAGGTCGACGCTCCGACTATGTCGCCGGCGTACTTGGTCTTGACGACGACACTGTTCGGATTCGGGTTCTCGTACACCCCGGCGGTCGGCCAGACGACCTTGTACTGGCAGCCTGCCGCCGCAGTGGCGCCGGGAGCGGTGGCGAGCGCTCCTGCCAGGACGAGCGCGGTGGCCAGGACGGTGGTGGCGGGACGGGTCATGCCCATGATCGGGGACTCTCCTCAACGGACGACAGTGTGTCAGGTGCATGATCATAGAGCCGCGTCGGGCCACGACATCCGTGGGAGGTACCCCGGCCGCTTCGCTCCCGGTGCCCCTGCTCCTGCAGACGGCGTCCCGCGCCTCCGGGGAGCCGTGTCCGACGCCCGTAAGCCCTGCGGAGTGACCGGCCGGTGCGGGCCGAGCCGTCAGCGCCGCACCGAACCGGACGGGCGGAAACCTGCTCACGTGTCATAACCGCCTCCGGACTCCCTCGTTGCCTCTCATGGGTGCCGGAACGATCGAGGCACCGATCATCCAGTCCGATGGGGAGTTCACGCGTGAGGCCGCAGGCCACCGACACGTATCAGATCGCCGGACAGCGCCGGACGTCCGAGCGCGACGGAACCGTCCGACGCGTGCCGGCCGCCCCGCGGACGTCCGCCCCGCCCCTCCTCGGCCGGCACGACGGCTCCGCCCTGCGCGCCGCGCTGGCCGCCGCGGCCGAGGACACCATCATCTACGACCTGGCGGGCATCGGGCGCCAGTACGCCGCCCTCCGCGCCGAACTGCCCGGCACCGCAGTCCGGTTCGCGATGAAGGCGTGTCCGGTGGACGAGGTGCTCGGCCATCTCGCCCGGCTCGGTTCCGGCTTCGACGCGGCCGGACCGCAGGAGATCGTCCAGGCGCTGCGCACCGGCGTGGCCCCCGAGCTGATCCACTACGGCAACACCGTCAAGTCCGACCGCAACATCGCCGACGCCTACCGGCTGGGCGTGCGCGACTTCGCCACCGACAGCCGGGAGGACGTCGCCGCGATCGCCGAACACGCCCCAGGATCAGCCGTGTTCTGCCGTCTCACGACCACCGGCGACGGCGCGTTGTGGGGCCTGAGCCACAAGTTCGGCTGCTCGCCCGAGGACGCCCTGCGGGTACTCCTCGACGCTCGGGACGCCGGGCTGGTGCCCTCCGGCCTGTCGGTGCACGTCGGCTCCCAGCAGATGACGCCCGAAGCCTGGAGCGAGGCGATCGAGACGCTGGCCGCCACCCTGGAGGCGCTCCACCGGCAGGGCGTGGTGCCGGAGCGGATCAACCTCGGTGGTGGACTGCCCGCCCTCGGCGTCCTCGACCGGTGCGGTCGGCCACTGGATCCGCCCCTGGACAAGATGTTCGCGGTGATCCGCGAGGGCATGGAACGGCTGCGTGCCGTCAACCCCGCCCCGCTGTCCTTCTTACTGGAACCCGGCCGCCACCTGGTCGCCGATCACGGCGCGATCCGCGCCCACGTCGCCCGGCTCACCTCCCGCCATCGGGCCGACGGCACACGTGAAGACTGGCTCTACCTCAGCTGCGGAAAGTTCAACGGCCTGTACGAGATGGACCAGTTGCAGTACCGGCTTGAGTTCCCGACCCGCGCGGGCGAGCCGCTCGTCGACGCGGTGGTGGCCGGTCCCACGTGCGACAGCGACGACGCGTACGCCCAGCAGGGCGGCATGGTGCGGGTCCCGCGCACCGTAGCCTCCGGTGACCCGGTCTGGGTCCACTCCTGCGGCGCGTACGCCGTCGCCTACGCCACCCAGGGGTTCAACGGCTTCGCGCCGCTGCCGTACACCTGCGTCGGCGGCCCGGCTCCGGACGGAGAGTGCGCGTGACCGAGATCCGTGTCCGGCCGCTCGCGGAGGACGACTGGGACGAGGTGGTCGCGCTGGAGGAACGCGCCTACGCGGCGAGCGGCCTGTCCGAGGGGCGGGAGGCGCTGCGCTCCCGGCACCTCGCCTCGCCCTCGACCTGCTTCGTGGTGGAGCACGCGGGCCGCTTCGGCGGCTACCTGCTCGCCCTGCCGTACCCGCTCTTTCGCTGCCCGGACCTGAGCCTGGCCGAGGTCGAAGCGGTCCGGCAGAGCGGCCGGGAGGACAACCTGCACCTCCACGACGTGGTGATCGCCGAGCGGGCGCGCCGCAGGGGTCTGGCCCGTCGGATGCTCCGGCAACTGGAGGAGACCGGGCGTGCGGGCCGTCACCGGACACTCTCCCTGGCCGCCGTGGGCGGCTCGCGAAGGCTGTGGGCCGCGTGGGGCTTTCGCGCCCGGCCCGAGATCGTGCTGCCCGCGAGCTACGGCGCCGAGGCGGTCTACATGACGAAGTCGCTGGAAGCCGCCGCCACCGGTCCGGACGGCAGCCGGTCCTCCGCGGCGGGAGCGAGCTGATCGCGGCTGTACGCGGACGTCCGC
>NZ_JBHWZJ010000144.1:0-16748 GCF_042728415.1 Streptomyces sp. NPDC060198
GGAGCCGGCGCTCCCGGCGGGGCACGAAGGCGCCCGACCCCTCCGGTACGCATGCCCATACATGCCTCCCGGACCGGTCGGGCGCCTTCGTACGTGTACGTGTACGCGGGCGGGCGTGGGCCGGAAGCCGCTCGTGGACCGGGATCACCGTCGCGGCCGGGCCGCCCGGGACCGTCAGCCGAGGGCCGCCGCCGCAGCCCGCCCCGCCGTGCGGCCGGAGAAGATGCAGCCGCCGAGGAAGGTGCCCTCCAGCGAGCGGTAGCCGTGCACCCCGCCGCCGCCGAACCCGGCCGCCTCGCCCGCCGCGTACACCCCCGGCAGCGGGGAGCCGTCCGCCGTCAGCACCCGGGAGGAGAGGTCCGTCTCCAGCCCGCCCAGCGACTTGCGGGTGAGGATGTTCAGCCGGACGGCGATCAGCGGTCCGGCCTTCGGGTCGAGGATGCGGTGCGGCTTCGCCGTGCGGATCAGCTTGTCGCCGAGGTACGAACGCGCCCCGTGGATCGCCGTGATCTGGAGGTCCTTGGTGAACGGGTTGGCGATCTCGCGGTCGCGCGCGGTGATCTCGCGGCGCAGGTCGTCCTCGTCGATGAGCCCGTCGCCGGTCAGGGCGTTCATGCCCCGGACGAGCGCGCCGAGGTCGTTCTCCACGACGAAGTCCACGCCGTTGTCCATGAACGCCTTGACCGGTCCGGGCACCTCGGCACGGGCCCGGCCGATGACGTCGCGGACGGACTTGCCGGTGAGGTCCGGGTTCTGTTCGGAGCCGGAGAGCGCGAACTCCTTGCCGATGATCCGCTGGTCCAGGACGAACCAGGTGTAGTCGAACCCGGACTTCATGATGTGTTCGAGGGTGCCGAGCGTGTCGAAACCGGGGAAGAGCGGGACGGGAAGCCGCTTGCCCCGGGCGTCGAACCAGAGGGAGGACGGGCCGGGCAGGATGCGGATGGCGTGCTTGTCCCAGATGGGGTTCCAGTTCTCGATGCCCTCGGTGTAGTGCCACATCCGGTCGCGGTTGATGTGGTGGGCCCCGGCCTCCTCGGCGACGCCGAGCATCAGTCCGTCGACGTGGGCGGGCACTCCGGAGAGCATCTTCGCGGGCGGGGTGCCGAGCCGCTCGGGCCACTGGGCCCGTACGAGGTCGTGGTTGCCGCCGATCCCGCCGGAGGTGACGATCACCGCCTGGGCCCGCAGCTCGAAGGCTCCGGTGGCCGTCCGGCTGCTGGCGGTGCCGCGCTCGGCCGCGCTCGGCTCCAGGATCTCGCCGCTCACCGTGTCGACGGCCCCCCCGGTGCGGCCGAGGCCCGTCACCCGGTGCCGGAAGCGGAACTGGACGAGCCCCTTGGCGACGCCCTCGCGCACCCGCCGTTCGAAGGGGGCGACCACCCCGGGGCCGGTGCCCCAGGTGATGTGGAAGCGGGGGACGGAGTTGCCGTGGCCGGTCGCGTCGTAGCCGCCGCGCTCGGCCCAGCCGACCACCGGGAAGAGCCGCAGCCCCTGCGCGCGCAGCCAGGAACGCTTCTCACCGGCGGCGAAGTCCACGTACGCCTCGGCCCACTTCTTCGGCCAGTGGTCCTCCTTGCGGTCGAAGCCTGCCGTGCCGAACCAGTCCTGGAGGGCGAGCTCCCGGCTGTCCTTGATCCGGAAACGGCGCTGCTCGGGAGAGTCGACGAGGAAGAGTCCGCCGAAGGACCAGTGCGCCTGGCCGCCCAGGGACTGCTCGGGCTCCTGGTCGAGCAGGATCACGGAGCGCCCGGCGTCGGCCAGCTCCGCCGTGGCCGCCAGCCCCGCGAGGCCGGCTCCGATCACGATCACATCGGCGTCGTACGCCATGGGTTCCATCCTTCGGGGAGGTGGTGCGGAAACCGGCCGGGCACGGCGGGTACGGCGCCGGTTCGGCGGCCGCAGGGGTGTGCGGGGGCGCGGAAGTTACTCGTTGGTCAGATCTTCGGTACGCCCCGACGCCCGAGTCAACAGGCCGGTCGGACCAATCTCACCGCTCCCCTACACGGAGGGGCATATCGTTCGGAACACATCCTTTCCGCCCGCCCGATCCGAGGAAGAAACCTGTGTCCTTGCTGGTCGTCCTCCTCTCCGTGGGCGCGGCGGCGTGCCTGGGTTTCGGCTTCGTCCTTCAGCAGGACGCCGCCCGCCGCGCCCCGATGAGCGATTTCCTCTCCCCCCGTCTGCTGCTCGACCTGATGAAGGTGCGGAGCTGGCTGGCGGGCATCGCGTTCATGGTCTGCGGGATGGTGCTGGGCGCCCTGGCCCTGGGCCAGGGCGAGCTGTCGGTGGTGGAACCGCTGCTGGCGACCAATCTGCTCTTCGCGCTGGGCCTGTCGCGTGCCCTCACCGGGCAGCCGCTCGGCCGTCAGGGATGGGGCGGGCTGGCACTGCTGTCCTCGGGGGTCGCCGCTTTCCTGCTCGCAGGGCAGCCGACCGGCGGGCAGGCGGAGACCGACCCGTTGCGGCACTGGCTGATCATCGGCGTGGTGGTGGGGCTCGCGCTGGTCCTCGCCGCCTCCGCCCGGCACGCCCGCCCGGCGGTGGCGCCCTCACTGCTGGCGCTCGCGGCGGGGCTGCTCTACGGACTCCAGGACGCGCTGACCCGGGAGAGCGGCCAACTGCTGACGGACGGCGGCTGGACCGCGCTGGTGGGCGGCTGGCAGCCGTACGTCGTCCTGGTGATCGGGGTGACCGGGCTGATCCTGGTGCAGAGCGCGTTCGAGATGGCTCCGCTGCGGATGTCGCTGCCCGCGCTGACCGCCGCCCAGCCGCTGGCGGGAATCGCCTGCGGCATCGGCTTCCTCGGCGACCAGGTGCGCACGGACCCGGCGGCACTGGCGGGCCAGGCGGCCGGGCTGGCGGCGATCGTGGCGGGGATCGTGCTGCTCGGGCTGCATCCGGCGCTCCCGGGCGGCAAGGGCGGCGCCCATCCCGCCCGGGACCTGCTGTCCACGGAGGGCGGCGGGATCTGACCCGTGGGCCGGACCGGGCCGGCGGCCGTCGACCGCCGACTCCGGCCGGCGCCGTCTCCGGCCGGCGCCGTCTCCGGTCAACGCCGCTCCGTGGTCTCCGGCCACGGGTATCCCAGCTCCCGGGCGTACTCGGCGGATCCGCCCGCCACCTGCGCGTACCCCTTCGGGTCCTCGGTGGCCAGCCGGTGCAGTACGGCCACCGCCCGTGCAGCGGGCGGTGCGCCGTCAGCGGGAAGGGTCCAGACGAACTGGAGCCAGGGGCCGTCGCGGTCCCTGCGCCCCTGCGCGAGGCCGGGCCAGTAGGTGAAGGAGAGCGTGTTGGCCTCGGGGTCGCGGAAGTCCGCACCGGTCCAGCCTTTTCGGAGATCCCACCGGGTGAGGAGATCCGGCCGCGCCCTCAGCCCCTCCTCGACCAGCCGCGCGGTCGCGGCCGCGGGCCACTCCCAGCCCCGGTCCGCCTCCGCCCGCTCGATCTCGGCGTCGTAGGCGAGGGCGTCGAAGCGCTCCTCACCGAGTGACGGCCGGGTTCCGAGGCTCCGCCGCCAGTCGGACCAGACGACCTCGTCGCCCTCCCGCCGGATCGTGACGTACAGCGCCCCGCAGCAGCCCTCGGTGCACCAGGCCTCGGCGAGCAGCACCTCGCGCGCCTCGGCGGTGGCGCGCAGCCCGCCCCCGGCCAACAGTTCGCCCGGAGGGCGCGCGGGGCCCTTGCCGAAGTGCTCGGGCACCAGCGGCCGTCCGCCGATCAGCAGGCGGGTCTCCACGGGCTCCCGGTACGCCGGATCGCGCACGGTTCCCTCCACCCGCAGCCGGCCTGTCCGGGGAGGAGCGCCGAAGACCTGGCGCAAGGTCTGCCCGACCCACCGGTGCCGACGCCGGTCGTCCGCGCTCCCGCGCCGTGCGGCGTCGCTTTCGTGCACGGAGGCCCGTTCCCGGGTGGCCGGCAGCGCTCCCAGAGCGTCGAGCAGGGCCTCACGGCGGCCGGCCGGCCAGTCGAGGAGAAGACTCGCCCCGCTGTGCAGTTCCAGGGCGAGCGAGGCGAGGACGGTGCGGTGGTCGAGGTCCGGCGGCAGGGACGCCGCCCGGGCGATCACCTCCTCGTACAGGGTGACGGCGTCCCGATGCGCGAGGATCTCGACCTTGCTGTCGTACGGCCCCGCCATCATCACGAGCAGGCGTCCGGCCTGGGCGAGGAGGCGGGGGTCCACGGGGTCCGAGCGGAGCAGGTCCGCCAGGCGCACCGCTTCGGAGATCCTGCGGGCGCATTCGGCTCCCATGGTCCGGCGCTCGACCGGAACCTCCAGCAGCAGGCGGCGTGCGCCCGGATCGTCCTGGCGGATCAGCGCGTCGACGAGAGCGCGCGGTTCCCCCTCCCGGACGTGGGCGCCGAGCCAGAGCAGCGCGGCGACGGGCCGGTCGAGACCGTCCAACGCCTCCACGACCGGGCGGACGAAGCCCCGCAGGAGTCCGAGGACGCGGAGGTGGGGGATGTCCTCGGGTTCCCCGAGGCGGGCGAGGAGCCCGATGCCGACGCCGACCGCCGCGGCGGTCGTCCCGTGGCGCACCAGCCTCCGGGCGAGAGCGAGGGCAGCGGCCGGGTCCACCAACGGCAGGCGCGCGACAGCGGCTCGGAGCGGCTGCTCCCGCAGTCCCTGCCCGCGCAACGCCCGGTGGACGCGCTCCGCCGCACGTTCGGCGTCGGGATCGGTCAGCAGAGGTGCGAGCAGCCGTCGCGCGGTCTCCTTGCTCTCGGAGAAGGAGGCGACGGGGGCGGGGGTGGCTGCGGGGCTTGCGGGGGCGGGGGTGGCGGGCCCGCTCGGGGTATCGCTCTTCGAGGGGGCGACGCCGGGCGGGGCGCTCTTCGGCGCGCCGGTGCCGGGCGGGGCGCTCTTCGAGGCGCGTTCGGCACGTGCCGTGTCCGGCATCGGGAAGCCGCGGCCGGGAGGGCGGCCGTCGGGTGCCGTGTGGAGCTGCCGCAGCGCGTGGTCGTACAGGGATGTCCGGGGCGTGAGCGGCTCGCGCTCTTCCGGGGCGTTCACAGGGCGGGGTGCTGCTCGATTCCGTGGGTCATGGCGGGATTCTGGCAGCCGCCCGCCCTCGCGGCGAGTGGTTTTCCCGCCCCGGGCGTCGCCGCCCGCGGCCCCGGGTCGGTGCCGGTGGGGTGCGGTTGGATGGGGGCATGAATCCTGCTGACGAGATCCTGGACATCGTCGACGAGAACGACGTGGTCGTGGGACGGGCGACGCGAGGCGAGGCGACCGCGCGCGGGCTGCGCCACCGGTGCGTGTTCATCGAGGCGCGCGACGCCGAGGGACGGGTGTTCGTCCACCGCAGGACGGCCACCAAGATGGTCTTCCCCTCGCACTACGACATGTTCGTCGGTGGCGTGGTCGGGGCCGGCGAGTCGTACGACGAGGCGGCACTGCGGGAGGCGGAGGAGGAACTCGGCGTGCGCGGACTGCCGCAGCCCGAGCCGCTCTTCTCGTTCCTGTACGAGAAGGACGGGCACTCCTGGTGGTCGCGCGTCTATCAGGTGCGGTGCGAACTGCCGGTCGATCCACAGAAGGAGGAGATCGACTGGCACGGCTTCCTCGCGGACGAGGAGCTGGCCGAGCGCGTTCCCGCGTGGGCGTGGACGCCGGACGGGCTGGAGGGGTACCACCGGCTGCGGGCGTACCGGGAGCGGGCAGGGAACTGACCACGCGGCGCCCCGGGCTTCCACCCGCCCCGTACTTCCACGCGGGCGCCCGGCGGTCTCCGTTCGATGTGATCGAAATCGCTCACAAGGGGGCGGATAGGGTTCCCGCGTGAACGAATTCGTACAGAGCCTGCGGTTGTGGTTCGCGCCGCAACGGATCCGCGACGAGGGCGACACCCCGGACTACCGCTTCTCCCTCGCCAACGAGCGGACGTTCCTCGCCTGGATCCGTACGGCCCTGGCCCTGATCGGCGGCGGCTTCGCCGTCGACCAGTTCCTGCCGGGGCTCGCGTGGGGAGTGCGCGCCGGTCTGGCGTTCGGCCTGCTCGCGGCCGGTGTGCTCTGCGCGCTGCGGGCCGTCAACCACTGGGTCCGCTGCGAACGGGCCATGCGGCGGGGCGAGGACCTGCCCGTCTCACGGTTCCCCACGCTGCTGAGCCTGGTGGTCGCGGTGGTGGCCGTGGCGATGGTGGTGGTCGTGCTCTTCGGCTGGGAGGGCCGGTGAGCGGAGCCGTGCCCGGACCCGCCTCCGGGGCCGCCCGGGACCCGGGCCTCCAGCCGGAGCGCACCCGCCTCGCCTGGCGTCGCACCACACTGTCGGCGACGGTGGCGGCGATGCTGGCCGGGAAGCAGGCCCTGCACGGCGGAGCGACCCTCGGGGCGGTGGTCGCGCTGGCCCTCAGCGCGGCGGCCTGGATCGGCTTCCTGCGGGTGGCCCACCGGCGAGTACGGGCGACCGGCACGGCTCGGCCCGAGCCGCTGGCCCCGCGAGCGGCTCTGACGGCCGCCGCGTGCACGGTGGCCTTGGCGGTGTTCGCGGCGGCGATGGTGTTCTGAGGCAGGGCGGGCGGGGCAGGACGGGAGCGGAGCCGGGACCGGGGCGGCCGGAGAGTGGCGCGGGAAGCGGAGCCGGCGCGGGCGGGGAGCGGCAGAAGCGACGCCGAGAGCGCGAGCACCACCAAGAGCGCGCCCCGGTGCGCCGTTCGCACCTCGGCACACCTCGGCCGCCCGCTCCGGTGGGCGTTTCTCCGTGCCGGGTACGGGCATGCCGGACGGGGGACCGGCGCCCGCCGGCCCCTTCCCCCGGCCCTCGACCGACGGCCGGATCTGCCGAGGAAGGTGAGTGAGCTGCCCGGTCCGGACGCCTCCGAGAGGCCCAGCACCGCCGTGATCATCGTCAACGGCCGGGGTGACTATCTCCTCCATCTGCGGGATGCCCACAAACCGATCTGCGACAGCGGCACCTGGTCCCTGGTGGGGGGCGGCGGAGAGGGTGAGGAGTCGCCGGCCGACACGATCGCGCGGGAGATCCGCGAGGAGACCGGCCTCGTCCTGCCCGACGTCACCGCCTTCCGCGCCGTGCACGCCGAAGGCCCGTACGTCACCGAGGGGCACATCCACGTCTACACGGCCCACTGGGAGGGGGACGCGCACGCTCTCCCGGTGAGCGAGGGCATCATGTTCCACTGGTTCGATCTGGCGACGATGGAGCACCTGACCATGTGCCGCTGGGCCCACGAGGCCATCAAGGCGCACCACGCCGGAGCTGCCGCCTGACAACGACGGGCCCCCACGCGGAAACGGTGGAGACGCACGAGCGCGCGCCCGCGCACCTGCACCTGCGCACCGGTCAGCGCACCCCGCGCGGACGGTACTGAACGCTGATCCGGGGCCCGCAGGACCGGGCGGTCTTGGGGATCGCGTGCTCCCAGGTGCGCTGGCAGGAACCCCCCATCACGATGAGGTCCCCGTGCCCCAGCGGGCGGCGCAGGGTTTCACCCGCATGGTCACGGGGTCGCAGCAGAAGGTCACGCGGCGCCCCCACCGAGAGGATGGCGACCATGGTGTCCTCGTGCGAGCCCCGGCCGGTCCGGTCGCCGTGCCAGGCGACGCCGTCCCGGCCGTCGCGGTAGCGGCAGAGCCCCGCCGTGGTGAAGGGTTCGCCCAGTTCCCGGGCGTAGTGGGCCGACAGCTCCTGGCGGGCCTCGGTGAGGACCGGGTGGGGCAGTGTGTCGGCGGCGCGGTAGAAGGCCAGCAGGCGCGGTACGTCCACGGTGCGGTCGTACATCCGGCGCCGTTCGGCCCGCCAGGGGACCTCGGTTTCGAGCCGCGCGAACAGTTCGTCCCCACCGCTCAGCCAGCCCGGCAGCAGATCGATCCACGCACCCTGTCCGAGCTCCGTCCGGTGCAGCCCGGACAGCGGCCCGAGGGCGGGGCTGTCGGACTGGCCGAAGAGCGATGGCTGGAGGAACGAGGACATGGGACCGACCAGTGTAGTTCATTTGTTCGAATCCAGGTTTCCCGAGGCACCGGCCGGGCGGGCCGGCCAGCTGCGCCCGAGCGCGACAACCGCCACCTGAGCACAGCATCTGTCACCACCCCCTCGGAGGCCGCGCGCTGTCATTCTCACAACGCCCTGGACGTCGCGGAGATCGTCCGCCAGCTCCTGGAGGAGGGCTTGGAGATCGACCCGGAGGACGTGGTCCGTATCTCGCCTTACCTGACCGAGCACAACAAACGGTTTGGCGAGTACTCCACCCACGAACCCGGCATCCAGCCCCAGGCGTACGACCCCAAACTCGACGTCGACTCCACCCGGCTCCGCGAGCAGGACCTGACCGCCGCGGGCCTCGGCCAGGCCGCCTGAGACGGCCACGGCCGAGGCGACATCCGCTCGGTCGCTCACCCGGGATCAGTCGGTGGTGAAGCTGGACAGTCGTGCGGCCGGGTAGCGGCTGCCTGCCGAGCCGTGGGGGAGGATCTCGGTGATGCGAGCCAGGTCGGCGTCGGTGAGCTGGACCCCGTCCGCGCCGGCGTTCTCCTCGACACGCACTGCACTGCGGGTGCCGGGGATGGGCACGACGTCCTGGCCCTGGGCGAGGAGCCAGGCCAGCGCGAGTTGGGCGGTGGTGATGCCCTTGGCCGCGGCCAGTTCCTTGAGCTGTTCGGTGGCGCGGTGGTTGTAGGTGTAGTTGTCGCCCTGCCAGCGCTCGTCCCAGCTGCGCATGTCGTCCGCGGGGTACTCGCTCGCGGGCTTGACCGCGCCGGTCAGGAAGCCCCGGCCGAGCGGGGAGTAGGGCACCAGGCCGATGCCGAGTTCCCGCAGGACGGGGAGGATCTTCTCCTCGACCTCGCGCTCGAAAAGGGAGTACTCGTACTGGAGGGCGGAGACCGGGGTGACGGCATGGGCGCGGCGGATGTACTGGGGTCCGACGTTGCTCAGGCCGAAGTACCTGACCTTCCCCTCGGTGATCAGTTCGCCGACGACGCCCGCGACTTCCTCAGCAGGGACGTCGGGGTCGGAGATGTGCTGGTAGAAGAGGTCGATGTGGTCGCTCTGCAGGTAGCGCAGGCTGTTCTCGGCGACCTCGCGGATGTTCTCGGGGCGGCTGTCGAAGCCGGAACCGATCGGCTGGGAGGTCATGTCGAAGCCGAACTTGGTGGCCAGGACCACCTCGTCACGGAAGGCCCGGACCGCTTTGCCCAGCAGGATCTCGTTGCGGCCGGTGCCGGCGCCGTAGAGCTCTGCGGTGTCGAAGAAGTCGATCCCGAGTTCGTGGGCGCGGTGGATGGTCGCGGTGCCCTCGTCGTCGTTCGAGGCGCCGTAAGCCATGGACATACCCATGACGCCGAGGCCGAGCGCCGAGACGCGCAGGCCCTGCGAGCCCAGGTTGCGGTGCTGCATGAGTTCACTTCCTCAGTGCGTGCCGGCCCCACCCCGAACGGGTCGAACCGAACTGTTCGGTTTTAACCGTACGGGCAGGAGCCCTGCAACGCCAAACCGAACCGTTCGGTGTCTTATCCTGGGGCTATGCCCCACTCCCCCGATTCCGGCCGGACCTCGGCGCCCGCGGCCGCTTCCGACAGCAGCGACACCACGCGTGAACGGATCCTCGCCGCAGGCATGGAGGAGTTCGCCCGCCACGGCATTGCCGGAGCCCGCGTGGACCGCATCGCCAAACTGGCCCGGACCAGTAAGGAACGGGTCTACGCCTATTTCCGCGGCAAGGAAGCGCTCTACGCCGGTGTGGCAGCGCGGGAGCTCTCCGTCATCGCCGAAGCGACCCAGATAGACCCGTCCGACCTCCCCGGCTACGCGGGCCGCCTGTTCGACTACTACACCGCCCGCCCGGACCATCACCGCCTGATCGCCTGGGGTCGCCTCGAACTGGCTGCCACCGCAGTCACCGAACCCGATCCCACTCGGGCGGCCATCACCCGCAAGCTCGACCAGCTCCGCCAGGCCCAGCAGGCCGGGCACCTCGATCCCGCCTGGGACCCGGTCGACATCCTCGCCCTGGTCAACCAGATCGCCACCACCTGGGCCGACCAACCCGCACTCACCGACGCCGCGGCCGAACACGCCGCGGATCCCACTACGGCGGCCCGGCGCGCCGCCGTGGTGACCGCAGTTGAGCAGCTCTTCCCCCGAGCGGTCTGAGCACACCCTCACCGGGCGGACCCGCACGCAACGGGGCTACGTCGCGCAGGCGACCGGGATCGGGGTTCAGGATGCGAACTTCCGGCCACCGGTCCTGCCCGTCCTGACCGCGCGGGCGAGCCCCGAGGTTCGCACTCGCGGGGATGAGCGGTTTCGCGTCCACGGCGCCATCCTCCCCCCGCACACAGGTCCGTTCACCGGGCACTCGTCCTCGCACGGTATGCGGAGTGCGGGCGGGAGGGGCCCGACATCGCCCGCGGACACAGGACACACGGGCCCGCGGGCACGGCGCGTACGCGCTCCGCGACGCCCTCCGTCACTCGGGGAGCAGCTCTCCCGCGCACCTCGCGGCGGCCTCGTGTGCGGAGTACGAGGAGGTGAAGGTGAAGGCGCACGGGGAGGGGCCGTTGGCCCGCAGGTCCGCCAGCCGCTCCAGAGCCTCCTCGACCGTCGGGACGTGTCCGGCCGGGACCCACCAGAGCACCAGGTGCGCCTCGACGTGCCGGTCGAACCAGTCGCGGCGCTGCCGCACCACGTCCAGGTGGCCGCTGCGGTAGGTGAAGTCCCAGAGCGCCTCCGGGGTCTCCCACACCGACATGTTGACGATGACGTTCTCGCCCGCCGGGCGCAGGTCGGTGGCGTCGGCGCCGCCGTCCCCCACGAGCCGCCACACGAATCCGGGTGCGCCGTCGGCGTCGGCGTTGACCGGGTCGAGCAGTTCGACGAACGGCGCGATGCGGGGGTCGTCGATGGGGTGGAGGAGCGTGGCCACGTTGAGTTGGGCGAGGTGGGCGGCGCGCGGGGATGCGGTCATGGCCTCATCCCAGCACGGCCCGCTTTTCTATGTCAATCGTCATTGTTTTTAGAATCTTCGACGACGACGCAGCACTCCCCCGGCCGGGCGTCCATGCGGGCGCGGACGGGACCGTCCGCACCGAGCAGCCCTTCCAGCAGGGCGAGGTTCATGCCGCAGACCAGGGGCGGAAAGCGTTCGGCGACCGCGTGGAAGGGGCAGTTGCGCATGCGGACGACCGGCGCCTCCCCTCCTGCCGCCCCCTCGTCGCCGCCGCCTTCTTCGCCACCTTCCAGATGCGGCTCGTACCCGCGCGCGGCCAGCACCCCCAGGACCTCCGCGAGGTCGCCGCAGGGTGCCGCCGGCCCGCGCAGCGCCTCGCCCCTGCGGTGGGCGGCCTCGCGGAGCCCGGCGTCGAGACCCGCCTCCTCGACCGCCTCGGCGAGCAGTTCGGCCGCGGTGCGGTAGTCGCGGGCGGGCAGCGAGACCCCGAACTCGGTGCCCGCCCGCGTGTACACCTTGGCGGGACGGCCCGCCCCCGGCCCCGAGCGGCCCGTCAGTCGGCGGCTGCCGCTCGCCAGCAGGCCCGCCTCGGTCAGTTTGTCCAGATGGTGCGCGGCCAGTGTGCGCGCCACCCCGGCCGCCTCGGCGGCCTCGTTGCGCCCGACCTCGCGGCCCTGCGCCGCCACGTATGCGTACAGGCGGCGGCGCACCGGGTCCTGCAGCATTGCGATCGCGTCGATGTCCTCCACCCGGCCATTCTAGGAACAACGCAGGTTGGAGATAGAGAGCGGCGTCGACCGCCGGCGTCCCGCCCCGTGGCGCGCCAGGCATCCCGGCCGTCCCCGCCGTGGTGGCGGTGTCCGTCACCGCTCCCGACGCCCTTCCCGGCTCCCGGCCGTGACGACCTCGAAGTGCGGCAGCAGGGTGCGGGGGTCGCGGCCGGACTTCCACAGGCCGATCAGGAGCGCGGTCGCCGCCTCCAGCTGATCAGCGCGCTCCAGGCCACCGAGCGTGAGCGGCACGTGTCCGAGATCGCGGACCAGTGTGCGTACGGTCTCCAGCGCGGCCCCGTCGTCGCCGCAGAGCGGAACGGCCAATGGGCCCTCGGCGGGGGCGGCGACGAGCGGGTCGAGCCGCCACACGGAGTCGGGCAGGTGGTTGAACGCCTTCACCACTCCCGCTCCGGTGGTACGGGCGAGGGTGCGGGCGGCGCCCGGGCCGGTGCCGGTGGTGAGCAGCAGGCCGGGGCCGACCGCGTTGGTGCAGTCGATCAGCACACGGCCACGCAACGCGCCTTCACCCGCGCCGAGTCCGGCGAGCACGCCCGCCAGGGCGTCGTGGGGCAGGGCGAGCAGAACCGCGTCCCCGAAGCGGGCCGCCTCGCCCAGCGTGCCGGGGAGGCCGCCCGCCCGGCCGGCCAGGGCACGCGACCGCTCGGGCGACCGCCCGCCGAAGAGCACCTCGTGCCCGGCCGCGGCCCAGCGCGTGCCGAGTGCGTCCGCCATGTTTCCCGTACCGAGCACGCCGATGCGCATCCGTCTTCCCTCCATCCGCAGGCGCCGCTCCCAGGTCCGGGAGCGACGCCTGCGACGTTAGGAGACGCGGCACTTACCATGTGGTGCCCAAGCCGTGTGCGCATAGGGGGCGTTGTGGAACGAGTGCTGGCCGACTGCCGGGCGAGACTCGCGTTCGACCTGCTGGCGAACACCTGGAACGCCGTGGTGATCCAAGCGCTGGGAGCGGGACCGCGGCGCCCGCGCGACCTGCGCACGGCGATCGGTTCGATCAGCCCCAAAGTGCTCACCGAGACCCTGCGCAGGCTCACGGAGTACGCGCTGGTGGAGCGCACGGTCTCCGCCGGGGCGCCGCGCCGCGTCGAGTACGCGCTGACCCCGCTCGGCCGGACGCTGCTGGAGCCGGTCGCGGCGCTGGGGCGCTGGTCGGCCGAGCACGGGGACGCTTTCGTGGCGGCGCAGGGCTGGGACGACTGAGCCGGCTCCGCGCCGGTCCACCCACGTCCGGTCCACCCACGTCCGGTCCACCCGCGCCGTCCCACCCACGTCCGGTCCACCCGCGTCCGGCCCGTGCGCACGCGGGCACCGCCGACGAGCGCCCTGTCACCAGCGCGGGATCGCCGGGGTCACCCACTGAGGGTCGGCCTTGCGCATCGCCGCCGCGTCGTCACGGTCGCGCAGGGTGCCGTCGTCGTCCAGCCAGCGCCGGTGGAGGGCGGCCAGCCGGTCGCGGTCGAGTTCGACGCCGAGGCCGGGGGCGTCGGAGACGGTCAGGCGGCCGTCCTCGAACACGTGGCGGGTGGTGATGACGTCCTCGGTCTGCCAGGGGTAGTGGCTGTCGCAGGCGTAGTCGAGGTTGGGCACGGTGGCGGCGACATGGGTCATCGCGGCGAGGCTGATGCCGAGGTGGGTGTTCGAGTGCATGGACAGGCCGACCCCGAACGTCCGGCAGATCGACGCCAGTTCGCGGGTGCGGTGCAGTCCGCCCCAGTAGTGGTGGTCGGAGAGGACGACCTGGACCGCGTCCTTCGCGAAGGCTTCGGGCAGTTCGGCGAGGGTGGTGACGCACATGTTGGTGGCGAGCGGTACGTCCGTGCCCGCCGACACCTCCGCCATCGCGGGCGTTCCGCTCGCGGGGTCCTCCAAGTACTCCAGTACGCCGCCCAGTTCCCTGGCGACCCGGAGCGAGGTCTCCACCGACCAGGCGCCGTTGGGGTCGAGCCGGAGCGGGCGGCCGGGGAAGGCCTCGGCCAGCGCACGGACGGCGGCGATCTCCTCGTCGGGCGGGAAGACACCGCCCTTGAGCTTGAAAGAACCGAAGCCGTAGTCACGGGCGAAGCGTTCGGCCTGGGCGACGACCCCGGCCGGGTCGACTGCGGCGCCCCAGTCGTCCGCCTCACCGCCCTCGGGATGGGCGGCCCAGCGGTAGAAGAGGTACGCGCTGTAGTCGACGGCATCGCGGACCTTGCCGCCGAGCAGGGCGTGCACGGGCAGACCCAGCGTCTTGCCGAGCACGTCCAGGCAGGCGACCTCGAAGCCGGAGACGACGGACAGCCGGAGCTTGTCTGCCGTACGGACGCCCCGCAGACCACCCGCGTCGACGCCCTCCTCCCCGGCCCCGGCCTTACCTGATTCGCCGCAGGTTTCCTCCGCGAGGGCGAAGAGGCCGTTCAGATCGCTGACCGAGCGCCCTGGCAGCGCCTGGGCGAGCGGGCGGGCGAGATCCAGGTAGACGGAGTCGCCGTACGTCTCCCCGATCCCGGTCACGCCGCCCCGTGTGACCACTTCCACGATGAGCCGTGGGGTGTAGGGCTGGTGCACGCCCTGGGTGTTCAGCAGGGGCGGGTCGGCTATGAGAATCGGGGTGAGCCGGACATCCTCGATCAACAACGCTGTATCCATACGTGAACTCTATTCAGAGATGCGTTCGAGGTCCAGGGTGACCGACCGAACCGGCCCCACTTCGCCGCCACGGATTCCGGCCACTCACTGGACGACATACCGACTGGTCGGCATCATGGGCACGTTCGGTCCACCACCCCCGGAGGTGCGCGTCATGAGTTCAGTCCCCCCGCCAGGACTCGACCCCGTCCTGCTGCGCGGGCATCTCGACCGTGAGCGGCCGGGGCTGGTGAGCGGACCGCTCGAAGCGCGGCTCATCGAGGGCGGCCGGTCGAACCTGACGTACACCGTCACCGACTCCGTCCACGCCTGGGTGGTCCGCAGACCGCCGCTGGGCCACGTCCTCGCCACCGCGCACGACATGAAGCGCGAGCACCGGGTGATCGACGCCCTGCACCCCACCGCCGTACCCGTACCGGAGGCGGTGCTGCTCTGCGAGGACGACTCGGTCGTCGGGGCGCCGTTCTACGTCATGGAGTACGTGGAGGGCACCCCCTTCCGTACCGCCGAACAGCTCGCCCCGCTCGGCGCCGAGCGGACCCGGCAGGTGGTCCTGGGGCTGGTGGACACCCTGGTCGACCTGCACGCCGTGGATCCGGCGGCGGTCGGGCTGGGCGACTTCGGGCGCCCCGATGGCTTCCTCGACCGGCAACTGAGGCGCTGGGGAAAGCAGTTGGACGCCTCACGCAACCGCGAACTGGCCGGTATCGACGAACTGCACGCCGGCCTCGGCCGCGCGCTGCCCGACTCGCCCGCCCCGACCGTCGTGCACGGCGACTACCGCTTGGACAACGTGCTGATCGGCGCGGACGACTCCGTCAAGGCCGTACTCGACTGGGAGATGTCCACCCTCGGCGACCCGCTCACCGACCTCGGGCTGCTGGTGATGTACAGCTCCGACCTGGGGCTTCCCCGGTCGCCCGTCTCCACGACGAGCGGCGCCCCGGGCCACCCTTCCCCCGCCGAGCTGATCGAGCGCTACGCCGCGCGCTCCGGCCGGGACACCTCCGCCCTCTCCTGGTACACCGCGTTCGCGTGGTTCAAGCTCGCCGTGATCCTGGAGGGCATCCACTACCGCTACACCCTGGGGCAGACGGTCGGCGCGGGGTTCGACCGCATCGGCGAACTCGTCCCCCTCTTCATCGAGCACGGCCTCACCACCTTCCAGGAAGGCTGAACACCCGCATGGACTTCGCATTCGACGCCCGCACCGAGGAGCTGCGCGCCAGGCTGCTCGCCTTCATGGACAGCCACGTCCACCCGGCGGAGAAGACCGCCGAGGAGCAGCGTGCGCGGCTCGCCTCACCCTGGGAGACTCCTTCGGTGGTGGAGGAGCTGAAGGCCGAGGCGCGCCGCCAGGGCCTGTGGAACCTCTTCCTGCCCGACGCCGAGCACGGCGCGGGGCTGACCAACCTGCAGTACGCGCCACTCGCCGAAATCAGCGGCCGTTCCCCGCAGTTGGCACCGACCGCGCTGAACTGCGCGGCACCGGACACCGGGAACATGGAAGTGCTCCACCAGTTCGGCACGGACGCCCAGAAGAAGCAGTGGCTGGAGCCGCTACTGGCGGGCGAGATCCGTTCGGGGTTCGCGATGACGGAGCCCGAGGTGGCGTCCTCCGACGCGACCAACATCGAGACCCGGATCACCCGCGACGGCGACGAGTACGTCATCAACGGCCGCAAGTGGTACATCTCCGGGGCGATGAACCCGGACTGCGCGGTCTTCATCGTGATGGGCAAGACCGACCCGGACGGCGAGGACATCCGCCGCCAGCAGTCGATGATCCTGGTCCCGCGCGACACCCCCGGCCTCGAAGTGCGCCGCGCCATGCGGGTGTACGGCTACGAGGACCATTGGCACGGCGGGCACGCCGAACTCGTCTTCACCGACGTCCGCGTGCCGGTCACCCATCTGGTCGGCGAGGAGGGCGGCGGCTTCTCCATCGCCCAGGCGCGGCTCGGTCCGGGGCGTATCCACCACTGCATGCGGCTGATCGGCATGGCGGAGCGCGCGATCGAGCTGATGTGCCGCCGCGCCGTCTCCCGTACGGCCTTCGGCAAGCCGCTCGCCCAGCAGGGCGTGGTGCAGAACTGGATCGCGGACGCCCGGGTCACCGTCGAGCAACTGCGGCTGCTGGTACTGAAGACGGCGTGGCTGATGGACACCGTGGGCAACCGGGGAGCGCACACCGAGATCCAGGCCATCAAGATCGCCACGCCTCGGGCGGTGCTCGGCATCCTCGACGACGCGGTGCAGCTGCACGGCGCCGGCGGTGTGAGCCAGGACTTCCCTCTCGCCGAACTGTGGGCATCCGCACGGACCTTGCGCCTGGCGGACGGGCCGGACGAGGTGCACCAGCGGTCGCTGGCGCGACGGGAGATCAAGAAATACCTCTGACGACGGGCGCGGCGAGGGCGGA
>NZ_JBHWZJ010000145.1:0-16737 GCF_042728415.1 Streptomyces sp. NPDC060198
GTTGCCGGAGTCCGGCAACCCGGACCGCCTGGACCGAGGGGCGCACAGCCGACGGTCACCGTGGGACTACTGGAGCCGCCACTTCTGGTTGGCGGCCCCGGTGCAGCTCCAGATCTGGGCGCGCGCCCCGTTGGCCGTCGAGGCGTCCGTGACGTCCAGGCACTTGTTCGCCGCCGTGTTCACCACGTCCCCGGTGGTCGCGTTGTACGTCCACCGCTGCGCCCCCGTGCCGTTGCAGGTGTAGAGCTGCACCTTCGCGCCGTCCGCGGTCGACGCCGAGGTCACGTCCAGGCAGGCGCCCAGCGCGCGGATCGTGCCGTCGGACTGGACCGTCCAGCGCTGCGCGGCCGAGCCGTTGCAGTCGTACAGCTGGACCGCCGTGCCGTCCGCCGCGCTGCCGTTCGCCGCGTCCAGGCACTTGCCGCCGGTGCCGGTGAAGGCGCCCGAGGTGCCGGTCGAGGTGCCGGAGCCGGACTGGGTGCCGGACCAGGTGAAGGTGGCCGAGGTCCGCGCGGGCAGCGAGTAACCGAACGTCGAACCGCCCCAGTTGACGGTGAGCTGCTGCGCCGAGGAGCCGCCGTTGTAGGCGATCAGCGCCTTGGAGCCGTCCGTGTTGCGCCAGGCGACGTTGGGGACGGTGGAGCTGGCGGTGGAGGCGATCCGGGAGGCCCCCGGGCGGACGAACTTCGTCAGGTGGCCCATCGTGTAGTACTCGATGTTGTAGTCCACCTGCCCGCTGCTGCCGTCACCGTTGTGGACCGTGATCAGCCCGTCGCAGGTGCCGCAGCCGCCGTTGTGCGGGCCCCGGTTCTGGTCCACCGCGAGGGACCACTTGGTGACCGACTTCGCCCAGTTGCGGGTGTAGTCGATGATGTTGAGCATGTCCTCCTTCTGCTGGTCGGCGATCCAGGTGCCGCCCGAGTGCTCGGTCTGGAAGGCGTCCATCGTCGGGTACTGGTTGTGCACCGCGGTCTGCTTGGCGATGTCGCCGCCGTAACCGTGCCAGGCGACCCCGCCGAAGTTGGGGTGGCTGCGCACCGCCGCGTCGTCCACGGTCGGCGCGGCGTAGGCGTCGTAGGTGTCCCAGTTCCAGTCGTGCGCCAGCACCTTGGTGGAGAGCCCGGCCGCCTGGAGCTTCGGGAGCAGCTCGCTCTTGGTGAAGTACGCGAGCCCCGAGCCGTTCCAGCTCATCGACGGGTAGCCCGAGCAGCAGGTCGGCTCGTTCTGCGCGGTGACGTAGGCGACCGGGACGCCCTGGGCCTGGTAGGCCTGGAGGTACTTCACGAAGTAGTCGGCGTACGTGCCGTAGTTCTCCGCCTTCAGCCAGCCGCCGTTGAGCTGGCCGCTGTCCTTCATCCAGGCCGGGGCGGTCCAGGGCGAGGCCATCGTGGTGAGGGCCGGGTTGAGCTGCTTCGCCTGCTTGGTCAGCGGGAGGACGTCCGCGAGGTCGTGCGCCACCGAGAACTTCGCCAGCGTGGGGTCGGTCTGCCCGGCGGGCAGGTCGTCGTAGGTGTACCCCGTCCGCGCCAGGTCCGAACCGCCCATCGGATTGCGGACGAACGAGAGGCCGATGCCCTCGGTGGGGGAGAAGAGCTTCTTCATCGTGGCGTCCCGGGTCGCGTCGCTCAGCGCCCCGCTGCTCTTCATCAGCCAGGCCGCGGTGTCCGTGAAGGACGCGCCGCCGCCGGTGAAGGTCTGGTACCGGGTGTTCTCGTCCACCGTCACCACGGTGCCCGCGCTCCCGCCGCCGGCGGCGAAGACGACCGGCGTCTGGGCCTGGAGGCCTCGGGTGACATGACGGCCACCGGAGTCGTCGGTGGTGGTCAACACGATGGAGACGCTCTCGCCGGCCGCGTGGGCGGCGGGCGCGACCAGCCCGGTGAGGCCGGCCGCGGCGAGTGCGGTCGCCAGGACCGCCGCACCTGTTTTCAGAGGTCCGTTCGATCGGATCATGGGGGAATGCCCTTCTTCGGCACTTCTTCGGCACAGGGGTGGGGTGCTGCCGTCGATCGAGGCGTGAGTGAACTGCCCTCGCAGGCTCGCGTCAAGGGGGTGCGTGCGTACAAGAACTGAAGGCACAACTGCCCTCTCCCGCCCGCCGGATGGGTCTGGATCAATCTCGGCGTGAAGTATTGACGGCTCTGTCCGGGCGGGGTTAACTCCAGCCGCGACGCCGGTACCGGTTCCGGGACCGGTACCGCGAAGTGGCCGGCACGCCGGGCCGCGCCCGTGTTCCCCGCTGCCTCCGGAGTGGTGAAGTCCGCCCTTCCGGTGGCGACATGCTCGTACGTCCCGTGTTTCCGCCTGGCAAGGGAGGCTCCGTTGCGCGTCACCATCGCCGATGTGGCCCGTGCCGCCGGAGTCAGCAAGACCACCGTTTCGCGGGTGCTCAACACCAAGTCGGACGTGGACCGTTCCACCGCCTCCCGCGTTCGTGAAGTGATCGCACACCTCGGCTACGTCCCCAGCTCCGGAGCGGTCGGCCTGGCCCGGGGCAGCAGCCGCACCGTCGGGATGCTGGTGCCCTCGCTGACCTGGTCCTGGATGGGAGAGGTCCTCCAGGGCGTCGTGGACACCGTCGAAGCGGCGGAGTACGGCCTCCTGCTCTTCACCTGCAACCGGGGCGCCGAGTCCGTCCGCCGCTTCACCACGCAGGTCTCGGCCCGCGCCTTCGACGGGCTCGTGGTCGTGGAGCCGGAGAACACCCTCGGCCACCTCACCGCGTTGCACCGCGGCGGCCTGCCGATCGTGCTGATCGACGACCGGGGCCACCACCCCGAGTTCCCCTCGGTCGTGACCACCAACCACGAGGGCGGCGCGAGCGCCGCCCGCCACCTGCTGGCCGACGGGCGCACCCGCCCACTGGTGCTCAGCGGGCCCGCGCACTACGGCTGCGTACGCGAACGGCTCGACGGATTCCGGTCCGTGCTGCCGGACGCCCTCGTGGCCCAGGGCGACTTCACCGAACACGGCGGCGAACGCGTCATGGCCCACCTCCTCGCCTCCGGGGCGCGGTTCGACTCCGTCTTCGCGCACAACGACGTCAGCGCCACCGGCGCCCTGAGAGCGCTCCACGCCGCCGGACGCCGGGTACCGGACGACGTCGCCCTCGTCGGCTTCGACGACATCCCGATGGCCGCGCACACCGCGCCCCCGCTGACCACCGTCCGCCAGCCCACCCGGGCGATGGGCGAGACGGCGGCCCGGATGCTCCTCGCCCACCTCGGCGGCAAGCCCGCCCCGGAGGAACCGGCCGTGCTCCCCACGGAACTCGTGGTCCGCCGCTCGGCGCCCTGACCCCCCGACCCGGGCACGCGCGGCTTCGGACGGCCGCACGCACCGGGACACCCACACACCCCCACGGGCTCCGGCCCCGCACCATCCCCCGGCCCACCCCCCTCGCCCCACCCGTACCGCTGCCGCCCCCGTGCAGCCGAGACGAGAGAAGAGCCGCAATGCCAGCTACCCGTCACCGAAGAGGATCGGCGCGGGCCCTCCTCGCCGCCGTCACGGTCCTCGCCGGACTGATCACCGCCGCCGTGCCCGCGGCGGCCGACGACCCCGCACCGGTGCTCGTCGACCGGTACGAGGGCGAGGTCCCCCTCAGCGCCCCGCCCGCCGACTCGATCTTCACCTGGGGCTCGGACGCCGACGACCAGCCGAAGCTCGCCTTCACCGAGCGCGCCGACGCCCCCGAGGGCTCCAAGGTCCTCGAAGGCACCTACGACATCAGCGGCTGGGGCGGACTGAGCCACGAGTTCGCCGTCGACCAGGCCCCCCAGGACTGGAGCGCCCACAAGGGCATCCGCTTCTGGTGGTACGGACAGAACAAGGCGCCCCTGCCGCCCGGTTCCGGCAAGAAGATCAGCTTCGAGATCAAGGACGGCGGCGCCAACGGCGGCGCGTCCGAGCTGTGGACCATGTCCTTCACCGACGACTGGGAGGGCTGGCACCAGGTCGAGGTCCCGTTCGCGGACTTCGTCTACCGCGGCGACTACCAGCCCGTCGGCGGCATCGACCACATCCTCGGGCTCGACCGGATGTGGGGCTACGCCCTCACCCTGCCGACCGGCGCCCCCGGCTCCTTCGCCATCGACGGCATGGAGCTCTACGGCAAGGCCGACCCGGCGCTGACCGCGGGCATCGCGACCGACGCCACCGTGCACCCGGTGGACAACGGCGGCGCCGCGACGATCGGCCTCACCCTCTCCACCACCGGTGGCCTCCCCATCGAGGAGCCCGTCACCGTCGCGTACACCACCGAGGGCGGCACCGCGGTGGCCGGCGCCGACTACACCCCGGTCACCGGCACGTACACCTTCCCGGCGGGCACCGCGTCCGGTGCGACCCACACGGTCAAGGTGACGACCAAGAAGGCGAAGAAGGCGTCCGAGGCCCGGACGGTCCCGCTCGTCCTCACCGTCACCGGCGCCAAGGCCCCGACGGAGACCCCCCAGGTCGTCATCAACGCCCACGGCCTCCCGTACCAGAACGCCAAACTCCCGGTGAAGCAGCGCGTCGCCGACCTGCTCTCCCGGCTCTCGCCCGCCGAGAAGGCCGGCCAGATGACGCAGGCCGAGCGCAACGCGCTGCGCAGCCCCGGCGACATCGCCTCGTACGACCTCGGCTCGCTGCTCTCCGGCGGCGGCTCGGTCCCCACGCCCAACACCCCCGAGGCGTGGGCGTCGATGATCGACTCGTTCCAGTTGCGCGCCCAGGCGACCCGCTTCCAGATCCCGCTGATCTACGGCGTGGACGCGGTGCACGGCCACAACAACGTCGTCGGGTCGACGATCATGCCGCACAACATCGGCCTCGGTGCCACCCGCGACCCGCAGACCGCCCAGAAGACCGGCGCGGTCACCGCGAGCGAGGTCCGCGCCACCGGCGTCCCGTGGGACTTCGCCCCCTGCGTCTGCGTCACCCGTGACGAGCGCTGGGGCCGGTCCTACGAGTCCTACGGCGAGGACCCGGCGCTCGTCGAGTCCATGGAGACCGTGATCCAGGGCATGCAGGGCGCCGCGAACGGCAGCGACCTGGACCGCAACGACAAGGTGCTCGCCACCGCGAAGCACTACGTCGGCGACGGCGGAACCGAGTTCGGTTCCTCCACCACCGGCTCGTACACGATCGACCAGGGCGTCACCAAGGTCACCCGCGAGGAGCTGGAGGCGGTGCACCTCGCACCGTTCCAGGAGGCGGTGGACCGCGGTATCGGCACCGTCATGCCGTCGTACTCCTCCCTGGACATCCTGGGCGACGACCAGGGCCCGGTGAAGATGCACGGAGACGCCGAGATGATCAACGGCGTCCTCAAGGACCGGATGGGCTTCGAGGGCTTCGTCATCAGCGACTGGCAGGCCATCGACCAGCTCCCCGGTGACTACGCCAGCGACGTGCGCACCTCGGTCAACGCCGGCCTCGACATGATCATGGTGCCGACCGCGTACCAGGACTTCACCACCACGCTCAAGAGCGAGGTCGCCGCGGGCCGTATCAGCCAGGCCCGCATCGACGACGCGGTCGCGCGCATCCTGACCCAGAAGTTCAAGCTGGGCCTCTTCGAGAACCCCTACGCGGACACCTCGAACATCGACGACATCGGCTCGGACGCGCACCGCGCGGTGGCGCGCGAGGCAGCCGCCAAGTCCCAGGTGCTGCTGAAGAACGACGGAGCCGTCCTCCCGCTGAAGGCGGACCAGAAGGTCTACGTCGCCGGTTCCAACGCCGACAACATCGGCAACCAGGCCGGCGGCTGGACCGTCAGCTGGCAGGGCTCCTCCGGTGACATCACCGAGGGCACCACGATCCTGGAGGGAATGAAGAAGGACTCCTCCTCGGTCACCTACTCCAAGGACGCCTCCGCCTCCACCGACGGTTACGACGTGGGTGTGGTCGTCGTCGGCGAGACTCCGTACGCCGAAGGCATCGGCGACGTCGGCAACGGCAACGACCTGGAGCTGACGGCCGCCGACAAGGCCGCGGTCGACAAGGTCTGCGCCGCGATGAAGTGCGCCGTCCTGGTCGTCTCCGGCCGCCCGCAGCTCATCGGCGACCGCCTCAGCGACATCGACGCCCTGGTCGCCTCCTGGCTCCCGGGCACCGAGGGCGACGGCGTGGCCGACGTGCTCTACGGCAAGCGTGCCTTCACCGGCCAGCTGCCCGTCACCTGGCCGAAGTCCGAGGCCCAGCTGCCCATCAACGTGGGCGACGCCGCCTACGACCCGCAGTTCCCCTTCGGCTGGGGCCTCACCACCCTGAAGAAGGCCCCCGTGGGCGGCGAGGTCACCCTGACCGCCCTCCAGGTGGCCGCCGGTGTCGCGGAGAAGCTCCACCTCGGCAAGACCGCGGCGGGCAAGGCGATCGTGGACCAGGCCCGTCTGCTGGTCCAGCAGAAGACCGGCGGAAAGCTGACGGCGGCGGTCTCCAAGCCGTTCGCCGAGGCCGACCACCTGCTGCTCACCGGTGACCTCACCGGCGCGGTGGCCAAGCTGCGGGCGGCCTACCGGGCCGCGTGATCCCGCGTGATCCCGCGGTAGCGAGGTTGCGAGGGTGTGCCCGGGCAGAGCGTCTGTGCCCGGGCACACCCGTGCGTCCGTGGCGCACTCCAACCGGCTCCGGGCCGTGCGTCCGGGCGTCCGCCCGGGCCCGGGAGAACGCGCGGGCCGGGTGGTCCGGAGTAGCGTGAAGTATGCGAAAAAGGCAGATGTTCGCATTTCTGGCCGGTCTGCTGCTGGTCCTCTCGACGGCGCTCCTGGCCCTGGTCCCCGCCGCCTCGGCGTCCTCGGGACGCGCCCCGACCGCGACGATCGAGGACGCGGCCCAGGCGCTGCGCGAGGACCCCGTCTACGTGGACCCGGGCGCCCGCGACCAGCTCTCCACGGGGCAGGAGAAGGCCCTGGAGGACCGGATCACCGAGGCCGACAAGCCGGTGTTCGTCGCCGTCCTCCCGGACAGCTCCGCCTTCCCCGAGGACGGCCTGCTGGCCACACTGCGCAACGACACCGGCATCACCGGGGTGTACGCCGTCCGCCTCGGCGACGGCTTCGACGCGGGCGCCGACCCGCAGGTCATGCCGGTCCGCGCGGTCGACAACCTCACCGCGTCGGTGAAGGCCCCGGCCGCCGACACCGCCACCGACGCCCAGCTCGACGCCTTCGTGGACGGCGCACTCGAACAGGCCAACGGCACCGCCCCGGCGTCCTGGTCCGACGGGAACGGGTCCTCCGGCCCCGGCAACGCCGGCACCGGCCTGCTCGTCCTCGCCGGAGTCGCCGTCGCGGGTGCCGGGGGCGCCTACGCGATCATGCGCCGCAACCGCCGCCGGGTACGCGCCGAGGAGCGCGCCGCGCTCGACAAGCTCAGGGTCGTGGTCGACGAGGACATCACCGCCTACGGCGAAACCCTCGAACGGCTCGACTTCCACCCCGGCGAGCCCGGCGCGAACGAGGCGATGCGCGCCGACTACGAGCACGCGCTCGACTCGTACGAGAGCGCCAAATCCCGCATGGAGAAGGCCGAACGCCCCGCCGACGTCCGCCCCGTCACCCAGTCCCTGGAGGACGGCCGCTACTCCCTCGCCGTGCTGGAAGCCCGCCGCACCGGGACCCCGCTGCCGGACCGCAGGCCCCCGTGCTTCTTCGATCCCCGCCACGGCCCCTCCGTCGCCGACGTCCGCTGGCGCCCGGCCGGCGCCGCCTCCCGCGAGGTCCCCGTCTGCGCCGCCGACCGGGCCCGGCTGGAGGACGGCGAGGACCCGATGAGCCGCACCGTGGACGTGGGCGACGGCAACCGACGCCCGTACTGGGAAGCTGGACCGGCATACGGGCCCTGGGCCGGCGGCTACTTCGGCGGCGGACTGCTCCCGGGCCTGCTGGTCGGCACGATGCTCGGCTCGATGCTCTCCACCCCGGCGTACGCGGCCGACTACGGCGGCGGGGACTTCGGCTCCGGCGGCGACTGGTCGGGCGGCGACGTCTCCGGCTCCGACTTCGACTCCTCGGGCTTCGGCGACGGCGGCGGCTTCGGGGACGGTGGCGGCTTCGGCAGCGGAGGCGGCTTCGACGGGGGCGGCGGGTTCTGAACCTGCCGGGACCTCATGGGGGTACGGGACGGCCCCCGCCCGCCGGTTCCCGCGCAGGTCAGCGCTCCACGGCCACTCTCTTCTCCGCCCGCTCCGTGCGGGTGTGCCCCGGGCTTTCTCCGTGCGGGTGTCCCGGGCGACGACCGGCGCCCGACCACCCCCTACCGCGTCGTGCTCCCGGCCCCGCCCGGCGCGAAGTGAGGCCCCGCGCGTACGCGCCGGCCCCCGCTCACGCCCGCGACCGGGCGGGAACGGGGGCCGGGACCGAGCGGCGGACGATCCTGCCGTCCGCCGCGCCGACTACGCCTTCTTGAGGGTGAAGTCCGTCGTCACCGTCCCCTTCTTGACGACCTTGACGGTGGTGGTGGTCGGGGCGTACCCGTCCTTGGCCACGATCACGGTGAGCGGGTTGTTCCGGGCGTCCAGCCAGAGCGCGTAGTGGCCGTCCTTGTCCGTGATCAGGGTGTACGAGGACGCCCACGAGTCGACCTGGACGGTGGCTCCCCCGAGGGGAGCCGTGACGCCGGTGGACGACTTGCCGAGCACCGTTCCGGTGATCTTGCCCCAGGTGTTGGGCGGCGCCACCGTCATGGTGACCGGGACGGACGCCACGGCGTACGGGGTGTCGGACGAGATGCCGATCCGGGCGGTGAAGTCACCGGGCTGGGTGATCTCCTCGACCGCGGCCGTCACCGACACCGCGACCGAGACACTCGCTCCCGGGGCGAGGGTGAACTCCGAGGTGCCCAGCGACAGCCAGCTGACGTCCGAGCCGCCGGTCTGGTCGTAGCCGGGGAGCAGCTCCACCGCGGTGGACGGGCTGGAGGGGCCGTCGGCGCCGCCGACCTTGAAGAAGCCCGGGGCGCCGCCGCCCCGGTAGGTGGCGACATCGGCGTTGGGCAGGGCGGACCAGGACCCGGCGGCGGGGTCGTAGGCGTAGCCCGCGTTGGTGAGCTCGCCGTCGCTGACACCGGACGAGGCCAGCAGCAGGCCGCTGGCAGCGGTGGAGGCGGAGCCCCACAGGGGCTGCGGCAGGTCCGGCAGGGCCGACCAGGCGTCGGCCGCCGGGTCGTAGGCGTACGCGGACTTCAGCTCGCCGGAGTCGTTGGTGCCGCCGGCGCAGTACAGCAGTCCGCCGATGGCGCCGCAGGCCTCCCAAGCGACGTCCTCCGGGTAGTCCGCCGCGGTGGACCAGGAGTCTTCCGACGGGTCGTAGACCGTCACCGAGCCGGAGCCGCAGACGTCGGTGCAGCCGCCGACCGAGTACAGCTTGCCGCCCAGGACCGCGGAGCCCGAGCCCGCCAGCGGATCGGGGGAGGGGGCGCCGGTCGTCCAGGTGTTGGAGGCGGGGTCGTAGATCTCCAGCTTGGCGTCCGTGCTCCCGTCGGCCGCCCAGCCGCCGACGGCGTACAGCTTCCCGTCGATGAAGCCGTGGGCCGGAGCCTCCCGGGTGTCGGCCGCGTCGGCCAGCTTCGTCCAGCCGGTCTCCGCCTCGTACGCGTAGAGCGACCGGGTGTCGTCGACACCGTTGTAGCCGAACGCCGAGTACAGCTTGCCGCCGTCGGCGGCGACGGCGTTGTCCTCGATGGCGCCGGGCAGGTCGGCGACGGTCTGCCACGCGTCGCCGGCCTCGGCCGGAGCGGCCGCGGCCGGAGCGGCCTGGCCGGCCCGGCTCTTCGCGGACAGCGGTGAGTAGTCCCCCTTCCTGGTGATCAGCGGCGCGCCCGCGGCGGCCGGTGTGAACTCCCCGCTCTCCTCGGAGAGTCCGAAGGCGGCGGCGGCGCCGCCGGTGTTCTTGACCGTGACGGTCTTCGTCGCCGAACCGCCCCAGGCGACCGGGGCGGTCACCTCGGCGGGGGTGACCTTGAGGCGTCCGGCCTTCAGGGAGAAGTTCTTCGACACCACCGAGTCCTCGGCGAAGGTCACCGCCTTGGCCGCGGCGGTGTACTTGGACTTCGCGGCCGTCAGGGTCTGCTTGCCGACCGGTGCGAAGGCCCAGTAGAAGCCGTCACCGAGCGCCGCGTCGTCCGGGGTGGCGGCCGAGGTCGTGCTCACGGCCCCGGTCCCCGTGCCGGCGAGCGTGCCGCCGACGATTCCGTCACCGGTGTTGGCGTCGGTGACCTGCCCGACGACCAGGCCGCCGGGGACGGCCGACACGCTGCGGGAGCCGACGAACACGTCGTCGACCTGCCACCACCAGCCGTACTTGCTGGTGAAGTGGAAGCGCACCCGGACGTCGGACTGGCCCGCGTAGTCGGTCAGCGCGACGGTGACCTTGGAACCGGTGACCGCGGTGGTGTGCGAGGAGACCGCGGACCAGGTGGTGCCGCCGTCCGCGCTCACCTCGACCTTGGCGGTCTGGCCGGAGTACGTCTTGTAGCTGGTCCGGTAGGCGAGTTCGGGCAGGTCCGTGCCGGTGAAGTCGTACGACGGGCTGGTCAGCACGGAGTCCTGGACCTTGCCGCTGCCCGCCTTGTCGCTGTCGACGATGGCGAAGGCGCCCTTACCGCCGGTGCTGTTGGTCCGCTTGCCCGGGTCGTCGAACTGCCAGCCGCCGGTGGTCCCCGCGGCGTTGGTGACGGTCCAGCCCTCGGGGGCCGAGGTGGTCGAGTCGAACGGTTCGGTGGTGCCCTCGTCCTTCGACGTGTACCCGGCCGCGGTGCCGGCCCAGGCGTCCACCGGCAGGCTCACGTTGGCGGAGACCGCCGAGTCGCCCACCGTGACGATCCGGGTGACGCTCTGGTAGCCCGGGTAGTTGCTGGTGACCTTCAGGGCGTACTTCCGGCCGGCCGGGAGGTCGACCGACCAGGCGCCGGTGGCGGGGTCGGTCTCGACGGGCGCGCCCGGCACCCCGTCGACGGCGATCGCCGCGTAGAGCGGCCAGCCGTGCCCGGAACCGTCGGTGACCTTGCCGGAGACCGTCCGGCTCTGCACCGGGGCGAGCGCGAAGCTCTTGGTCACCGAGGAGCCGTCGGTGATCTCCACGCCGGCGGAGGTGACCGTGGTGAAGCCGTAGGCGGCGACCTCCAGGTCGTAGGTGCCGGGCGTCAGGGTGAGTGTGTAGGTGCCGTCCACCCCGGACTCGGCCCGGGAGTCACCCGCGCTGATCTCCGCGCCCGCGACCGGTTCACCGGTGGCGCTGTTGGTGACGGCGCCGGTCAGCGTGCCGTGCGGACCGCTGCGGAAGGCCTGCACGCCTGCGGGCGTACCGAGACCGGTCGGACCGTCCCAGCCCGCGCCCGCGGTGCAGAGCCTGGCCGGGGAGCAGGAGCCGTTGTCGCCGTCGACGACGTCGTTCAGCCCGCTGCCGCCGGCCGCGTAGGGGTAGGCCGCCGGGTAGGAACCGGTGGGCGGGGTGCCGGCCGCGGCGTACACGCCGGCGATGATCGGGGCGGAGGCGCTGGTGCCGCCGTAGACGGCCCAGCCGTCCCCGCCGTAGGTCTGGTAGACCGAGACGCCGGTCAACGGGTCGGCGACCGCGGCGACATCGGCGACCGCGCGCTGGTCGCAGTCGGTGGCGATGCCCTCCTGCCAGGCAGGGCGGTCCTCGTAGACCGAGCAGCCCGATCCCGGGCCGCCGTGGCTGTTGAACCAGACCGATTCGGACCAGCCGCGCGTGGTGGAGGAGTCCTGCGCCAGCGCGGTGCCGCCCACGGAGGTCACGAACCGCGAGGCCGCGGGGTAGGCGACACCGTAGGCGTCGTCGCCCGAGGAGGCGACCACGGCGACGCCCGGGTGGTTGTAGTGGGCGTCGAATTCGGTGGTCTCCGCCGGGTCCTCACCGCTGCCCGGAGCGGTGGTGTAGCTCGTGCCGTACGAGTTGGAGACGAACTTGGCGCCCTGCGCGACCGCCTGGTCGACCGAGGCGCCCATGTCCTCGAAGGAGGCGGAGTCGGCCTCCACCAGGAGGATCCTCGCGTTCGGCGCGGCCGCCGAGACCATGTCCAGGTCGAGGGAGATCTCCCCGGCCCAGCCGCTGTTCGCCGCCGGGTAGTCGGTGCCGCCCCGCTGGTCGATCTTCTTGAAGCAGCCGTTCTCCGTGGTGCAGGCGGGCAGCCCGTACTGCGCCCGGTAGACCGCGAGGTCCTCCTCGGCGGTCGGGTCGTCGTAGGCGTCCACGATGGCGATCGTCTGGCCCGCCCCGCCACCGGCCGGCAGGTCGTAGGCGTCCTGGAGTGCGGTGGCCCCCCAGCCGGACGGGGTGGTGGCGTCGGGCCGGACGCCCTTCCCGGACTCCACGTCGGTGCGCCGCAGCGCGAAGCAGCGGACCTCGCCGGCCCCGGGTTCGGCGCAGGACGCCTCGACCGACGGTTTGGTGTTCGTGCCTGAGTCGGCAGGATCTGCCGCGCTCGCCGTCGGAGAGGCGAGCCCGACCACTGCGAGGGCCAGGGCGATCAGCCCGGTCAAGGCCCGTCTTTTCCGTCCGGCGGCCGGTCTGGGTATTCCGGTGACGGTCACGTGTCTCCCATGTGATGCACGGGTCGACCACCTGTTTTCAGGTCGACGGCGAATTGTTTTCACCGGTCACCCATTAATCAGGTCTTGCAAGGTTCATGTCAACGACGCCTTTGTTAAATCTGTGGATTCCCTCTGTGGCCGTGAAATGGTTCATGTGCGGGCGAACCGGGGGAAGGCGGCAGTCGGGTGGTCGGGGCGGTGGAGGAATCCGGCGCATCACGGAGCTTCGGCCGGAGCTGTCCGCTCCGACGCGGCCGGTCCTGGGCTTGTGGCGGTCGCGAGACGAGGGGGGCGATCGCTCTGATTCGGCCATGTGGTGCCGGGGCGGCGGTTTTTCGGAATCGTGCCTGCCGCGCGTGACCAGTGCGCTTTCTCGGGGCGGGGACGTCCGGCCGATCGCTTTTCGGTAATGATCCGTGCATGTTGAATATGCGTGGTCGAGCGGATGAGTGCCCGAATATCCGGGGGGAAACCTGTTCCGATTCGACAGCGCGTCCGGAGGAGGTTTGCGGGCCTGTTCGGGCCGATTCGGGCGGGTGTGCCGACCGGAATCGGGCGCGGCGTCCGGAGCGGCATCGAGCGTCACGACAGTCCGCCGCCCGGTCCGAGGCGCCCGCCCGGCAGGCGCCTCGCGCGGCGGGATTTTGCCGCTTCGGCAAGCGTGCTTGTCGTGGACGCCGCACGAGTGCACCATCGCTCGCCATGGAGGTGTACCGATATGAGTGACAGGTCCCAGAGGTACGACGTCGTGGTGATCGGCGGCGGCGCCGCCGGGCTGAGCGGAGCCCTGGCGCTGTCCCGGGCCAGGCGTTCGGTGCTGGTGGTCGACGCGGGTGCACCGCGCAACGCGCCCGCCGCCCACGCCCACAACTACCTGGGGCGCGAGGGCGTCCCGCCGCTGGAACTGCTGGCGGACGGCCGTGCCGAGGCGGCCGCGTACGGGGCGGAAATCGTCGAGGGCGAGGCGGTGGCGGCCCGGAGGCTGCCGGACGACGGATTCCGGGTGGAGTACGCGGACGGCACGGCGGTCGAGGCGCGCAGGCTTCTCGTCACCACCGGACTGGTCGACGAGCTTCCTCCCGTCCCCGGTCTCACGGAGCACTGGGGAACCGGTGTTCTGCACTGCCCGTACTGCCACGGCTGGGAGGTGAGGACCCGCCCGGTCGGGATCCTGGCCACGGGGCCCCTGGCCGTGCACCAGGCACTGCTGTGGCGCCAGTGGACGGACGACGTGACGTTGTTCCGGCACCTGGAGGACGACTTCGGCGACGACGCGTACGAGCAGCTCGCCGCACGGGGCGTCACCGTCGTGGACGGCGAGGTGGTGGGTGTCGAGGCGCGGGACGGCCGGCTCACCGGGGTCCGGCTGGCCTCGGGCACGGTCTTCCCGCGCGAGGCGCTCGTCGTCCAGCCACGCTTCACCGCCCGCTCCGGCGTGCTGGAGGGTCTGGGGCTCGCCCCCGCCCCGATGGAGATGGGCGGCAGGGTCCTCGGTACGTACATCGCCGCCGACCCGGCCGGAGCCACCGAGGTGCCGGGCGTGTGGGTGGCGGGCAACGTCACCAACCCGATGGAGCAGGTCGTCGGAGCCGCCGCGGCCGGGCTGAAGGCGGCTGCCGCGCTCAACGCGGACCTCGTCACCGAGGACACCCGCCTGGCGGTGGAGGCCCGCCGCTCGTCCACGGACACCCAGGGAGACCCCATGACCGGCACCGATTCCGCCACCCCGCGCACCGACGCCGAACTGTGGGACGAGCGCTACCTCCGGAGCGACCGGATCTGGAGCGGCAACCCCAACACCGTGCTGGTCCGCGAGGTTTCGGACCTTGAGCCGGGGCGCGCCCTGGACCTCGGCTGCGGTGAGGGCGCCGACGCCGTCTGGCTGGCCGGCCGGGGCTGGGAGGTCACCGCGACCGACCTCTCACGGGTCGCGCTCGGACGGGCGGCCGTCCACGCGGCGGACGCCGGAGTGGCCGACCGGATCGACTGGCAGTGGCACGACCTGGGGGCGTCCTTCCCGGAAGGGGAGTACGACCTGGTCTCCGCGCAGTTCCTGCACTCCATGGGGGACCTGCCCAGGGAGCGCATCCTGCGGCGGGCGGCCGACGCCGTCGCGCCCGGCGGGATCCTGCTCGTCGTCGGCCACGCGGGCTTCCCGCACTGGGAGAAGAACCCGGACCCCGCCGTGCGCTTCCCGACCCCCGACGAGGTGCTGGCCCAGCTGGAGCCGGCGCCGGGGGAGTGGGAGGTGCTGCTCAGCGACGAGCACGAGCGGGTGCAGAACGACCCGGACGGCAACCCCACCACCCGTACGGACAACGCGCTCAAGGTCCGCCGCACGGGGTGACCCGGGCGACCCGGGCAGGGCGCGGCCGGGCCACCCGGTCCCGTACCGCCCGTACACGCACGAGCGCCCGCCCCGGTCCTCCCCGGCGGGGGAGGGAGGGGCGGGCGCGCTCGGGTGGGGCGGGGGTCAGGCGGCGGCCTTGATCGCGGAGATGTCGAAGGTCAGCTTGACCTTGTCGCTGACCATCACGCCACCGGTCTCCAGCGCGGCGTTCCAGGTCAGGCCCCAGTCGGAGCGGAGGATGTCGGCACTGCCCTCGAAGCCCACGCGCTGGTTGCCGTACGGGTCGGTGGCCGAGCCGTTGAACTCCAGGTCGATGGAGAGCGGGCGGGTGACGTCCTTGATCGTGAGATCGCCGGTGATCCGGTAGGTGTCGCCGCCGAGCTGCTCGGCGGAGGTGGAGCGGAACGTCATCAGCGGGAACGTCTCGGCGTCGAAGAAGTCGCCACTGCGCAGGTGGCCGTCGCGGTCGGCGATGCCGGTGTCGATGCTGGCGATCTTGACGTCGATCGAGGCGGTGGAGTGGTGCGGGTCGGTGCCGTTCAGCACCAGGGTGCCCTCGTGCTCACCGAAGGAGCCGCGCACGTTCGTCACCATGGCGTGGCGCACCGTGAAGCCGATGCTGCTGTGGGCCGGGTCGATCGTGTAGCTGCCGGTCAGGGCGGCGAGCGCGGGGTCCACGGCCGGCTTCTCGGCGACAGCGGTCGTGGCGGCGGACTTGCGGTTGAACAGAGCCATGGCTCCTCCTCGGGAGACGTTTCCTCGAAGTCGAAGGCCTCGGTTTGTTCAACCTTCAACGACATTGACTGTAGACCCATTTAGTTCAAACTTCAACATCGGCCGCGGAGGTCCTTGCGGAGGTGTCCGCCCCGGGGTGCCGGAGGGGTGTCGCGCCGGATGCCGAAGGGGTTCCCCGCCGGGTGCCGGGTGCCGGGTGCCGGGTGCCGGGTGCCGGGTGCCGGGTGCCGGGTGCCGGGTGCCGGGTGCCGGGTGCCGGGTGCCGGGACTCGGTCGCGGCCGCCCCGGCCGTCCCGGGATTCACCGCATCGCCACGGACGCGGTCTGGCGGACGCGCGTAGAACTCGGGCAGTATCGCCATGCCGCACTCGCGACGCTCTCCGCGCCCCCACGTCCCGTCGCGCGGCGGCCCGTCAGAAGTTGTCATGAGCAGGAGGAGACCCCCCATGTTGACCCGTCCCAGGCTCCGCTCCGCCCTCACCGCCCTCGCCCTCGTGCTGGGCGTCCTCTTCGCGCCGGGAGTCGGCGTGATCGGCGGCGCCACCGACGCCCACGCCGCCACCAAGCTCACCCACTCCCAGGCCACCGCCCGGTTCAGCTCCTCAGGGATCACCTGGTCCTCGTCGGGCGGCTGCTCCGACCGCAACAACTCGACGTGTACCTCGTTCGACCAGCTCAACCTGGCCACCGCCCAGGGCGCCCAGACCCTCAAGAGCGCCACCGGCTGCGCCATCAACATCACCGGCGGTACGGAGACCGGCCACGCGAGCGGCACCTACTCGCACTGGAACGGCTACAAGCTCGACTTCGCGAAGAACACCTGCCTGAACAACTACGTCACCGGCACCTTCACCTACATCGGGCTCCGCGGTGACGGATACGCCCAGTACCAGGCGGCCTCCGGCAACATCTACGTCAACGAGGGCAACCACTGGGACACGACCTACTACAACTGCGGCGGCTGCTGAGCCGACACCCGGCACCGGCATCCGGCACCGGCATCCGGCATCCGGCACCCGGCCCGGCGTCCGAGGGCCCGGCGGCCGACTTCCGGCACCGGGCACCCAGGAGCCCCCAGCACGCGTGTGCCTCCTCTCCCGCCGTCGGGAGA
>NZ_JBHWZJ010000146.1:0-16699 GCF_042728415.1 Streptomyces sp. NPDC060198
GTCTTGGAGAGGTGGTGCAGGTCGGCCATGAGGAGCATGTTCTCCTCGCCGGTGATCAGCCCGTCCACCGCCGAGAACTGCCCGGTGACGCCGATAGCGGCCCGTGCCGCCTGCGGCGCGGCGGCCAAGTCGTGGCCGCCCACGCACAGGTCACCGGAGTCGGCGGTGAGGAGGGTGGAGAGGATCTTGACGACGGTGGTCTTGCCGGCCCCGTTCGGACCGAGCAGGGCGAACACGGACCCGGCCGGGACGGCGAGGTCGATGCCGTCGAGGACGGTCTTGTCGCCGTAGGACTTGCGCAGACCCTTCGCCACGATGGCCGGGTCGGTGGTGGGGTGTGCCACGGGAGTGCTCCTTTACAGGCTGCGGGCGTCGATGTCGCCGTGAGCGGTGGTCGCGTGGATGTTCAGGCCGGCAGCGGCGCCGTCGGTGTTGGCCAGCGCGTTGTTGACCCGCCCGTAGGAAGTCCCTGCGTCCAGGGAGGCGGAGACCCCGCGGGCGGCGCCGACGGCGATGTTCCCCTGCGAGGTGCGCAGGGTGACGGTGCCTCGGACGGCCTCCGTGACGTGGAGGTCGCCCTTCTGGGTGCTGATCTCGGCGGGACCGCCGAGGCGGCCGACCGAGATGTCCCCGGCGAGGACGGTGAGCTGGGCGCTCGCGGTCTCGTCGAGCTTGACCGTCGCCTGCTGCCCCTCGAAGACGACGTCGCCGAGCCGTCCTACGCCGCGGAGTTCGGCCAGAGCCGCCTTCACCTCGACGGCGGAGCCTGCGGGCAGTTGGACGGTCACCTCGACCGATCCGGAGGAGCCGAGGATGCGGTGGGTCGTGGCGGGGGCCTCGATCCGCAGGACCCCTTCGGTGTGGGTGACCTCGATCCGCTCCGCCGCCTTGACGTCCGAGCCCTTGGAAGCGTCCGCGGGCAGGATCTCGACGGTGGTGTCGGGTCGGTCGGCGGCGATGAACCGGATGAGTCCGGCGGGGATGTCGACGACGGCCGAGACCGGGGCGGGAGTGTCGAACTTCTGCATGGTTTTCTCCTTCGTCCGGATCGCGGACCACTGCGATCCGCTCTTTCCGACAAGAGAAACGCTACGTTGCATTCACCATTCCGGCAACGAAGTAATCTGCGAAAACCCCATCAGTGCAGGTTGATTGAGGGATTTCATTGCAATGGATTTGAAGCAAACGCAACGAACGAGTAGAGCATCGTTGCAATGGCTTGAGCGCGAACGCTAAGCTGGGGCCCCACGCACCACGAAGGAGAACGCGATGCCGGGAGGCAGACTCACCCAGCAGGAGCGCCAGCAGATCGCGCTCGGACTGGCCGACGACCTCGCCTACGCGGAGATCGCCCGGCGCCTCGACCGCCCGACCTCGACCGTCACCCGCGAGGTCATGCGCAACGGCGGCCCGGGCGGCTACCGCGCCGACCAGGCCCAGCGCGCCACCGGGCGCCGGGCGCAGCGCCCACGGCAGGCGGAAGTCCGCGAGACCGGGGCACCGTTGGAACACGGCCGGGACGCGGAGGCGGTGCGCGCGTACGAGGAGACGTTCACGGACATCCTCGTGCAGTCGGGGCTGTCGCGGATGATGGCCCGGATCCTGGTCTGCCTCTACACCACCGACGCGGGCAGCGTGACCGCGTCCGAACTCGTGCGGCGGCTCCAGGTCAGTCCGGCGACCGTCTCCAAGTCGATCGCGTACCTGGAAAGCCAGGGCCTCGTCCGTCGGGAACGCGACGAGGGACGCCGCGAGCGGTACGTCGCCGACGACGACGTCTGGTACCAGTCGGTGATGGCCAGTGCCCGTTCCACCGCCCAACTCGCCGAGGTGGCGCGGCAGGGCGTGGGCGTACTGGGTCCCGGCACACCGGCCGCCCACCGCATGGAGAACATCGCCCGCTTCACCGACTTCGTCTCGGAGAGCATCACCCGCGCCGCCGAGCAGGCCCGCGACATCCTCGTCGCGAAGCCCGCGGAGGCGGCGCCGGACGGAGATCACGGAGCCGGCACGCCCCCCGGAGCCGGTCCGGAGGGCTGACGGCGCACGACCGCGAGGAAGGCGTGGCACGAGCGAGCGACGTAGGGGTGCCTGACGTACGGGCACCTGGGACGCGGGCGCCCGACGTGCGGCGGGCCGCTCAGACGTCCAGCCCCGGCACGTCTCTGGGCAGCGGGCAGATCCGGCGGCCCTGGTGGTCGAAGACGTACAGGTGCGCCAGGTCCACCAGGAGGGGCACCTGGCCGCCGGTGCGCAGCCGCATGTCCGGGCTGGTGCGCACGACGAGGTCACCGGGGCTGACGGCCGGGCGGTCGGGGCCGCTCATGGGGTTCCCCTGTCCGTGGTGGGGAGGTTCGCCGAGTGCCACGACCGGTCCGCTGATGTGGCCGGCCTTCTCCCGGAGGCGTTCCAGTACGCCGAGGCCGCCGCCCCGGGCCCAGGCCGTGCCCTCCCGGCGCCCGCCCCGCGAGGAGTCACCGTGGACCGCTCCTCCCGCCCGGCCGCCCGTCGTGCGGCGCCGGCGCGCGGGCGCCTGGGGGCGGGCTGATTCGAGGTCGGGCACCACGGCCGGCTGCGATCCGGTGCTGAGGTGCACCAGCGCCTCGTGGCCCTGGTATTCCACGTGCTGGACGATGCCACCGAGCGCCACCTCGCCGGGGCGGGCCTGGCTCGGCGGTGCGATCCGTACGGCCTCGGAGCGCAGCCCGACGATGATCCTGCGGCCCTGCTGGATGCGGAGCAACTGATGGTCGGGGCTGAGCGGTTCGGGCAGCGCGAGGCGCTGGCGCCCCAGATCGAGCGACATCCGCCCTTCGAGCGGGGCGTGGACGACGGCCTGGAGGAGGTTGATCCTCGGGGTGCCGATGAAGGCGGCGACGAAGACGTTCTCCGGCAGGGCGTACACCTGGCGCGGAGCGCTGACCTGCTGGAGCACTCCGCCGCGCAGCACGGCGACACGGTCACCGAGGGACATCGCCTCGGACTGGTCGTGTGTGACGTAGACGGTGGTGACCCCCAACTCCTTGGTGAGCTGGGCGATTTCGGCGCGCAGGTGGTTGCGGAGCTTGGCGTCGAGGTTGGAGAGCGGCTCGTCCATCAGGAAGACCGAGGGGCGGCGGGAGATGGCCCGGCCCATGGCGACGCGCTGGCGTTCGCCACCGGAGAGCTGGCCCGGATAGCGGTCGAGGACGCCCTCGATGCCGAGCATCCGCGCCGTGGCCTCGATCTGCTCGGTGTTGTCCTCGCGCGGGTTCTGGAGCTTGAGCGGGAAGCCGATGTTGCCCCGGTTCGTCATGCTCGGGTAGAGGGCGAAGTTCTGGAAGACCATCGCCATGCCCCGTTCGCGGGGCTGGAGATGGGAGGCCGGTTCGCCGTCGAGCAGGATCTCGCCTTCGGTGGCCTCCTCCAGCCCCGCGATCATCCGCAGGACCGTGGATTTGCCGCAGCCCGAGGGGCCGAGCAGTACCACGAACTCACCGGGTTCGATGTCGAGCGAGAAGCGGTCCACGGCACGCGGACCCCGTCCGTACGCCTTGCTGATGTCCTGCAGAGAGATCGCGCGAGTCATGAGGGTTCCGCCCATGGAAAAGTGATGCGGCTGCACTGTGGGGAGCGGCTGCGTGGCCTGAAGTTAGCCCACGGTGCGGGGTGTGTGAATGACTCGCGCGAAGGTTGCGACGACAGGGGCGCGTTGGGCCGGAAGTGCCATGGAAGATTCCGGTTGTCGCAATATTTTCGCCCTGGGATCAGGGGAGTTGACGTCGCCGCCGCGCCACGGAGGTGGGCGCGGGGTGACGGGCCGACCGGGCGGCGGGGGCTGGGCGACGGTGCGACCGCGCGCCCGTACCGCCGCCCGCTCCCGCCCCGCTCGGCTCCGCCCCGGGATCTACCGCGCCGCCGTCACCGGGCCGCCGCCGTCACCAGGACCGGGAAACCGTTGAGTACGGCGGTTCCGGAGAGCGGGTCGAGGAGGGTGCCGTCGAGCAGCTGGTTGACGTTGGCTCCCGGCCGGGCGACGGCGACCGACAGCCGAGTGCCAGGGCGGCCGTGTCCCCAGCCGTGCGGCAGGCTCACCACTCCGGCGCGGACCGTGTCGGTGATCTCGGCGGGCGCCTCGATCGCGCCTCCGGCCGCTTCGATCCGGGCGGTCGCACCGTCCGTGAGACCGATCCGGTGCGCGTCCTCGGGGTGGATCTGGAGGGTGCAGGTGTTCGTTCCGCCGTTCAGCGCGGGGATGTTGTGCATCCAGCTGTTGTTGGAGCGCAGATGGCGGCGGCCGACCAGCACCAGCGGGGCGGGGGTGTCGCCGAGGGCAGCCCGCAGTCGGCCGAGGTCGGCGGCGAGCGGCTCCGGGAGCAGTTCGATCCGCCCGCTGCGGGTCCGCAGGACGTCGGGCAGCCGGGGGCGGAGCGGGCCCAGGTCGATGCCGTGCGGATGGGCGAGCAGGTCGTCCAGGGTGAGGTCGTAGGGGCCCAGCCGCAGCATCAGGTCGAGCCGGCGTTCGGGTCCGGTGGCCCCCGAGAGGCGCTCGGCGAGCTCTCTCGGCACTCCGCCCCGGTCGAGCGCGGCGGTGACGGCGTACGCGTCGACCGTCTCCGGCGGCGCCCCGTGGTCGCCGCCGACGGCGAGGATCAGCCGGGCGAGGATCTCGCTCTCGTCGAGGGCCCCTTCGTCCAAGGGGACGGCCGGGCGCGTGTAGCGGACCTGGTTGCGCACCGCGAGGGTGTTGAGCGCGAAGTCGAAGTGGGCGGAGCGGGAGGGCGGCGGCGGGGGCAGTACGACGTCGGCGTGGCAGGAGGTCTCGTTGAGGTACGGGTCGACGCTGACCATGAAGTCGAGTCCGTCGGCGAGCGCCCGGTCGAGCCGGTCGCCGTCGGGGGCGGAGAGCACCGGGTTGGAGGCGAGCACCACGAGGGCGCGGATGCGGCCCTCGCCGGGGGTGTCGATCTCCTCCGCCAGTGCTGCCGTGGGGAGTTCGCCCTTGGCCTCGGGGTGCCCGGAGACCCGGCTGCGCCAGCGGCCGAGGGCGAAGCCCTTGCCGGGGCCCGGCGGGCGCGGGGCGCGGGCGGTGGCGGCGAGCGGGAAGAGGGCGCCGCCGGGGCGGTCGAGGTTGCCGGTGAGGATGTTGAGGACGTCCACCAGCCAGCTCGCGAGGGTGCCGTGGGCGACGGTGCAGCTGCCGATGCGCCCGTAGACGGCCGCGGTCGGCGCGGCGGCGAGTTCCCGCGCGACGGTGCGGATGGTGGCGGGGTCCAGGTCGCAGGGTCCGGCGACCGCCTCCGGGGTGAAGTCCGCCAGGGCGTCGGCGAGCCGGTCGAGCCCGTCCAGGTGGTCGGCGAGGGCTCCGGGGGCGGTGAGTTTCTCGGCGACGAGTACGTGGGCGAGAGCGGCGAGCAGCAGGGCGTCCGCGCCGGGCCGGATCGCGAGGTGGCGTCCGGCGAGCTTGGCCGTCCGGGTGCGGCGCGGGTCGACGACGGTGAGCGTGCCGCCCCGGGCGAGGAGCGCCTTGAGCCGGCCGGGGAAGTCGGGCGCGGTGCAGAGGCTCCCGTTGGACTCCAGCGGGTTGGCGCCGATGAGCAGCAGATGGCCGGTGCGGTCGAGATCGGGTACGGGGATGGCGTTGGCGTCGCCGAAGAGCAGCCCGCTGGAGACGTGCTTGGGCATCTGGTCGAGGGTGCTGGCACTGAAGACGTTGCGGGTGCGCAGTGCGGCGATCAGCAGGGGCGGGTAGAGGCCGCCGGCCATGGTGTGGACGTTGGGGTTGCCGAGGACGAGCCCGGCGCTCTGCGGTCCGTGGGCGCCGGTGACCGCGGTGAAGCGTGCGGCGACGGTGTCGAACGCCTCCTCCCAGGTCGCCTCGCGCAGTACGCCCTCGCGGCGGACGAGCGGGGTGCGGAGGCGGTCGGGGTCGGCGTCGAGCGCGCCGAACGCGGCTCCCTTGGGGCAGATGAAGCCCCGGCTGAAGACGTCCTCACGGTCCCCGCGCGCTCCGGTGACGGTGGTCCCCTCGATGGTGAGGGTCAGCCCGCAGGTGGCCTCGCAGAGCGGGCAGATGCGGGGTGCGGTACGGGAGTTGGCGGACACGGGGCCTCCCCGGGGAGCGACTGGGACAGCGCGAGCATACCGACCGGTACGCATGTGGGGGAGCCCCCGGGCGGGCCTGGGCGGGGCGGACACGCCCCGACGCCGTGACGTTCGTCAGTCGAGCACCCGCGCGAGGTAGGCGTGGAGCAGCACCCGGATCTCCGCGACGATCGCCGGGTCGCCGGACGGGTCGTCGCGGAAGGCGAGTTGGAGCGTGGCGTCGGCCGCCTCCACGCCGACCAGGACGGCCCGCCGCAGGTCCGCGTCCGGGCTGCCGCCGAGGTGCCTGGCGAGGAGTTCGGCGAGCCGGTCCGCGAGCCGGTGGTTCGCTTGGTGCTGCGGGTCGTCGGCCTGCGCGGCGGCCCCGAAGTCGACCTGGGCGAAGCCGGGGACCGTGCGCCGCATCGCCAGGTACTCGTCGAGTACGGCGTCGATCGCTCCCCGCCAGTCGGCGGCGGGCACGGCGGCCAGCCGGACGGTCAGGTGCTCGGTGTAGGAGTTGAGGTTGCGCACCGCGAGCGCGTCGACCAGGGCGCGCTTGTTGGGGAAGAAGCGGTAGACGGAGCCGATGGGCACCTCGGCGCGGACGGCGACCGCCCGGGTGGAGAGTTCCTCGTATCCGGCCTCGTCGAGGAGCGCCGCGCAGGCGTCGAGTATCCGGGCGAGCCGTTCGGCGCTGCGCTGCTGGACGGGGGCGCGGCGCAGGTTCGGTTTCGGGTGGGACACGGCCCCATCATGCCGCCCGCGGGTGCGGGACGGGCACGGGACCTTCCGGCGCAGCGTGCACCCCGGACTCCCGGGTGCGGTCCACGGAGTCCGGCGATTGGCGTTGACGGACCCCCTCCCCATTCCTACGGTGTTCCACAGGATTCACCTTCCACGGCTCCCGCGCGTTCCGCGGGGCCCGTCTCGGCACCGGGAGCAGCGGTATGGGCGGTACGGACGGCACGCGGCACACCGACGACGAACGCGGACCGGGGGGCGGGGGAACGGGGGCCGACCGGCCGGCGTACTCCACCGGGTTCGGCAACGAGCACAGCTCCGAGGCGGTCCCGGGCGCGCTGCCGCACGGGCGCAACTCCCCCCAGCGCGCACCGCTCGGGCTGTACGCGGAGCAGCTCAGCGGCTCCGCGTTCACCGAGCCCCGTGCCCGCAACCGCCGCTCGTGGCTGTACCGCATCCGGCCCTCCGCCGCGCATCCGGCGTTCGTGCGTGCCGACAACGGCGGCTTGCGTTCCGCACCCTTCACGGAATCCGTGCCCGATCCCAACCGGCTCCGCTGGGACCCACTGCCCGATCCCGCACCGGGCACCGACTTCGTGGCCGGGCTGTGGACGCTGGGCGGCAACGGCGACGCGGCCGGCCGCACGGGCATGGCGGTACACCTCTACAACGCCAACTCCTCCATGGGGGAACGCGTGTTCAGCGACTCCGACGGCGAGCTGCTGATCGTCCCCGAACGGGGAGCCCTGCTGCTGCGCACCGAACTGGGCCTGCTGCGCGCGGCCCCCGGCGAGGTGGCGCTGATCCCGCGCGGGGTGCGCTTCCGCGCCGAGCTGCTCGACGCGACCGCCCGGGGGTACGTCCTGGAGAACTACGGCAGCCCCTTCCAGCTGCCCGAGTTGGGCCCGATCGGAGCCAACGGGCTCGCCAACGCACGGGACTTCCGCGCCCCGGTCGCCGCGTACGAGGACCGCGAGGGGCCGTTCGAGGTGATCAACAAGTTCTGCGGCAACCTCTGGAAGGCGACCTACGACCACTCCCCGCTGGACGTCGTCGCCTGGCACGGCAGCCACACCCCGTACGTCTACGACCTGCGCCGCTTCAACGTCATCGGCTCCATCAGCTACGACCACCCCGACCCGTCGGTCTTCACCGTGCTGACCTCGCCGACCGACACCCCGGGGCTGGCCGACGTCGACTTCGTGGTCTTCGCCCCGCGCTGGCTGGTCGGCGAGGACACGTTCCGGCCGCCCTACTTCCACCGCAATGTGATGAGCGAGTACATGGGGCTGGTCGAGGGCGCCTACGACGCGAAGGCCGGCGGCTTCGTCCCGGGCGGCGGGTCGCTGCACAACATGATGTCGGCGCATGGGCCGGACCGGGAGACCTTCGACCGGGCGAGCGCGGCGGAGCTCGTACCGCAGCGGGTCGACGACGGGCTGGCGTTCATGTTCGAGACGCGCAGGCCGCTGACGCTCACCGGGCAGGCGGCCTCCGCCCCCCATCTGCAGCGCGGCTACGACGGAGTGTGGCAGGGTCTGGACAGCAATTTCCGGCCATAGCGAAGCCGTGTCCGGCGGGGCCGGGTCCGGCGGGGCCGTACGAGTCGAAGGGGGCCGGATGCCGGCAGGGCGTACGAACGGGAACCGGACCGGCCGGGGCGGGCCGGTGGCCGGGGTGCCGGCCGGCGGGGTACCGGCCAGTGGGGAGCCGGCCGCCGGCAGCGCGGGCGCCGGGGTGCCGGAGCAGGCCCGGGCTGCCGCCTTCGCCCCGGACTCGCTGGTGCTGAACGGAAAACTTCCGCTCTGGTACCAGGTCTCACAGTCGCTGCGCGCCTCGATACTCGGCCGCCCGCAGGACGCTCCGGCCCGGCTGCCGACCGAGGAACAGCTTGCCAGGCACTACGGGGTCGGCGTCCTGACCATGCGCCAGGCACTGAAGGAGCTGGAGTCGGAGGGACTGATCAGCCGGCAGCGGCGGCACGGCACCTTCATCGAGCCCCGGGCCAGGCGGGGCCGGCCGGTCCGGGTGCTCGGGTCCGTCGACGCGATCGTGGCTCAGCAGTCGGGCGAACTGACGACCGTCCTCGGCCACGGGCCCGGCGCCGTGCCCGGCGAACTGGCCCATCATTTCCCGGACTGCACGGAAGTGGTCGGCTACCGGCGGCTGCGCCGCGACGCGGTGACGGGTGAGCCCGTCAACTGGGCGGAGAACACGGTGCGTCCGGAGGTCGCCGCCCGGGTCGACGCCGCAGATCTGGAGCGGTGGCCGATGACGAAGATCCTGCGGGACACCGCCGGGGTCTCCATAGCGCGGATCACCGACACCGTGGAGGCACGGCTCGCCGACCCGACCACCGCCGCACTGCTGCGGGTACCGCTGCTCAGCCCGATCCTGCACTTCACCGGCGTCACCTACGACACCGGGGGCCGGGTGGTCGACGTGGCCCGCATCCACTACCGGGGCGACCGGTTCTCCTTCTCGGTGACGGTGGACGCCGACTGAGCCCTCGCGTGCCGGAGGCCCGGTACGGCGCCCCGGCGCCCCGTTACGATGCCGGGAGGAGAGCGGCAGGCGGACGTGGCGGGCGGGAGGACGACACGGTGGCAGCGGGCAGGGCGGCCGAGGGCGCCCGCGACACGGTGGGCCCCGGCGGCGGGGACGGCCCCGGACCGGGCTCCATGGCGCCTCACGCGGTACCGCGCCAGGGGGCCGGCCATCCCACCCTGGACGAGCTGATGCCCTGGTCCGTACGGCCCCTGCGCACCGGCCGGTCTTGGGTCACCGGGCCCGACCCGGCGTCCCTGAAGGCGCGCTGGGAACGGCTGGTGCGGGCCGAGGGCGAGGAGCAGGAGCGGCTGTTCCGGCCCACCCGGTCGCGTACCCCGTGGACTCCGGCCGCCGCGCTGCCGGGACGGACCGCCTCCACCGGGCGGCTGGCCCGCGACCCCGGGACGTACCCGGAGCCGGTACGCGTCCAGCACGGGCCGTTCGACGAGCAGTGGCTGATTCCGGACCACCGGCTGATCGACGCGGCCCGGCCCGAGCTCTGGCGGGTGGCCGACGCCCGCCAGCTCTTCGTCTTCGAACACGGCTTCCTCCCCGGGGACTCGGGTCCCGCCCTGTCGGTGACGGCGCTGCTCCCCGACGGGTACGCCCCTGCCGGCCGGCCCGGACACGTCCGGCCGCTCTACCGGCGCCCCGGCGGTGTGGAACCCAACCTTGCTCCGGGACTGTGCGCCGCGCTCGGCGCAGCCGGTCTCGGCGCGGGGGGTCCCGGTCCGGGCGGCGAGCCGGTGTCCCCGGAGGCGGTGCTCGCCTGGGCCCTGGCCGCCGCGTACCCCTCCCCCGGCGGGTGCCTGGTGCCGCTGCCGTGCGACGGGGCGCTCTGGTCGGCCGGCGTGGATCTGGGCCGCGAGCTGCTCAGGATCCAGCTGCGCGGGGCGCGCGGTGGCGAGCGCCCCCGGCTGCCCGGTGGGCGGCGCCCCTACGTGCGGTCCGCGGTGCCTCCCCGGCCCGGCTCGGTGGCGTACGACGCGGGGAGCGGGACGCTGCTGCTCGACGAGGGGCGGATCGCACCGGTCCCGGCCCAGGCCTGGGAGTTCCGGGTGGGCGGTGTGCGGATGCTGGAGGTCTGGTTCGCCCGGCGGGCGGCCGGGTGGGCGAATCCGGAGAGGGACGGGCTGGACGCGATCGGGCCGGCCGGGTGGCCCCGGGAGTGGACCTCGGAGCTGCTGGAGCTGATCACCGTACTGGCCCTGCTCGACGGAGTCCGTGACCGCCGACGGGAGCTGGCCGAGCGGATCGGTGCGGCCCGGACCCTCGGGCGGGAGGAACTGCGCGCGGCCGGGGTGTTGCCGGTCCCGGCGGCGGCGCGCCGTCCGGCGTCGGTGCTCGGCCAGCGGGAGGAGGGGCCCGAGGGGCAGTTCACCCTGCTGTGAGACCTCTCGCCCCTGTGAGGGAGCCTCGCCGGCACCGGGCGCGCGGACCAGTCCGCGAAGGAGCCCAGCACCCGGTTAAGCATTCGGTCGAAGACCTCGTCCAGGTCGACCGGCGCCGCCTGCTGGGCGTGTTCCAGGTAGGCGAGCGCGTGCGGGTTGAAGCCGTGGACCGGTGACATGCGGTCCGGGCAGCCGGGGGTGTGGCCCTGCTGGCGGCCTTCGTCCCGTTGACGGCCGGGCGTCACGCCCACGGCGCGTGGGACCGCCCACCGGCGTACGGGCCGGCCGGGCGGGGTGCGGCGCGCGTCGAATCGGTACGGAGCACGGGGAACGAGGCACGGGTCACCGGGGAGAGCCGGGCTTCGTACGCCGTTCGTCCGTGCGCTCTCCGCAACCGGAGCGGGTGCCGCCGTACGCCCGGGGAGGACGGGTGGGCAGGCGGCAGCTCCGCATCGGGACAGAGCGGTCTCCCGGGCCGACCCGCGCGAGGGGCCGACCCGGTGATGGCCGGGCCGATACCGGCCGGCCGGTAGCGGCCGGGTCCGGCGTGGCCGGCCCGGTCGCGGCAGGGCCGACCCGTCAGTGGCGGCTGCCGAAGAGCGAGCGTCGCAGTCGCCGCAGCGGGGCGAAGAGCGACACGCGGGCGCTCTTGCTGCCGCGGGTGTGCGCGGCGTCGCGCGAGGTCAACTCGCGCATCAGCAGCGTCGCCTCGGCGGTCTCGCGCTGCGGCAGCGCGGGGCCGCCGAGCACCGCGAGATGGCGGTCGAGCCGCGAACTGGTCGCACTGCTTCCACATGTGATGGCAGGCACGCGCGGCCTGCTGCGGACCGTTATCTGTTCCATGTCACTCCCCACCCGTACGAGGGCACCCGGTGCGGGCAGGTTAACCCTATCGCTCCACGAGGACACACGCGTATCCCGGGCGCGGGATTACATACACGCATGCGGGGGTTGACGGTGCGTCACTCTATTCGCCCGGTACGGAAGGGACTTGGGCGTTTCGCGGCCTCCCGCGCACGCCCCCGCCGGGCCCAGGCCGCCCTCGCGCGCTCCACCGGGACGAGGGACCGCCCCTCTGACCTCGGTCGGTGAAATCCCGTGCGCCGGGCCGCACGGTGCCCGATCATGGGCGCATGTCTGCCAACCTCGAGTCCGCACTGCCGATCCGGCTCACCGTCGACGACAGTGATTCTCCCTCCGACGTCATGGACTCGCTGTTCCTGGGCCGCTTCACGACGGGCGAGCAGCCGTACTCGCACAGTTCGTCCCTGGAGCGCGTGAAGCCGGGCAAGACACTCCTGCCGCCGGGCGCGACGGTGCTGCGGACCGCCCGGGAGGACAGCCGGAGCGCGACCCTCGCGGAGGGCGAGGGCTGGACCCTGCTCGCCCGGCGGTGGAGCAGGGGCGCCGACGTCAACGTGACCGCGACCAGCGCCGAGCTGGCCGAACGGGTCGTCAAGGAGGCGACGGACGGCGTCCAGGACGAGCCCGAGCCCCAGCCCGAGGACGTGAGCATGGGCTTCTGGTACGTCTCGCCGCAGCGCGGGCCGCACCGCACCACGCGCCAGATCTCCGCCGGCACCTGGGACGAGGTCCGTCCCAACTACTCGGCCCAGGTGGCGGGGGCGATGGACGGGCTGATGAAGATCACCCCGGACGACGTCTCCGGCCGGCTCCTGCTGCTGCACGGCCCGCCCGGGACGGGGAAGACCTCGGCGCTGCGGACGCTGGCCCGCGCCTGGCGCGACTGGTGCCAGGTGGACTGCGTCCTGGACCCGGAGCGGCTCTTCAACGACGTCGGTTATCTGATGGACATCGCGATCGGCGAGGACGACGGCTCGGAGAAGGGGCGTTGGCGGCTGCTGCTCCTGGAGGACTGCGACGAACTCATCAGGGGTGAGGCCAAGCACACGGCGGGGCAGGCGCTCTCCCGGCTGCTCAACCTGACGGACGGCCTGCTCGGCCAGGGCCGGAACGTCCTGGTGGCGGTCACCACCAACGAGGACCTGGAACGACTGCACCCGGCGGTCGTCCGGCCCGGCCGCTGCCTGGCGCGGATCGAGGTCGGCCCGCTGAGCAGGCCCGAAGCGGTGTCCTGGCTGGGGACGGACGAGGGGGTCGGCCGCGAGGGGGCGACCCTCGCCGAGCTGTTCGCGCTGCGGCGGGGCAGCGGCCCGGCCTCGGTGCCGAAGCAGGAGGCGGGCGCGGAGGCGGGCCTCTACCTCTGAGCGGTCCCCGGCCACCGAGCGGGCGCCGCCGACCTCACGGTGCACGCCTCCCGTACGCCTGCGTGCACCGCTCTCAGCCGTCGTACGCCGCGCGCACCGCGTCCTCCGCGAGGGCGAGGGCTTCGGTGCGGGAGAGCCCGAGGCGCCTGGCCTGGTCCGCGTAGGCCTGCGCGGCGGTCGCCGCCCTGCGGTCCGCCGCGTCCCCGGCCGCCGCGACGAAGGTGCCGTTGCGGCCCCGGGTCTCGATCACGCCGTCGGCCTCCAGCGCGCGGTAGGCCTTGGCCACCGTGTTGGCGGCCAGGCCGAGTTCTTCGGCGAGCCCGCGCACGGTCGGCAGCCGGTACCCGACCGGAAGGGCGCCCGTGCGGGCCTGTTCGGAGACCTGCGCGCGCAGCTGCTCGTACGGGGCGGTACCGGTGTCCGGGTCGATCACGATCGTCAGAGTCACGGTGCAGATTCTGCACCTCCCGCCCGGAAATCCGGAGGCGGCCCGTCACATCCTCCGCGTAGGGTCGCGCCATGACCGTGACCGCCAGGGATTTCCGGCCCGAGGACGCCGACGGCTGGGAGGCGGTGCGGCGCGCGGCCCTTCCGTTTCTGGTGTCCGTCCCCGGCCAGTGGGCGCACGGCCTCGCGGCCTCCCCTCCCGAACGGCGTCTGCGGCTGCTCGTGGCCGAGGACCGGGGCGAGGTGACCGGTACCGCGCAGGTCGGCATCTGCTCTCGCTCGACTTGACGACGGGACGCCTGCCGCCACGTCGAGAACTGCCACCCGGTGCGGAGTTGAGGAGTGCGGAGGACTTCGCGGACGACCCGCGAGCGCGGCCTACACCGGCAACGACGCCGGCAACGGCCCCAGCTCGCCATCAACGCCTGGTTCGTTTACCAGACATGCGCCACGGAGGTACGTCATGTCCACACACTCGGCATCGCCCACTGACGGACCCGCTGACGGGACGGACAGCGGGACGGGCGAGGCGGCCGCGGAGGTGACCGTCGTCCTGACCAAGGCCGGACGGACGAAGATCCGCTACCCGGCCCGGGAACTGGCCGACGACGGCTGCCGGGTGACCGTCCTCGCCCCGTGGGCCGCCCCGGGGGTAAGGGACTTCGGCTTCGTGACGTTCGCACCCGGCGACGTCTTCACCGAGCACTACTGGCGCGACCGGTGGTACGCGGTGAAGGAAGTCCGCACGGGCGAAGGGCTGTTGAAGGGCTGGTACTGCGACGTCACCCGCCCCTGCGTCGTCGACGGCGGCGAGGTACGGGTGGAGGATCTGGACCTGGACCTCTGGGTGTCCGCGGACGCCTCCGAGATCCTGCGCCTGGACGAGGACGAGTTCGCGGCGAGCGGGCTGGCCGAGCGCGATCCGGTCGCGGCCCGGGAGGCCGCCGACGCCCTGGACGCGCTGGAGGGCATCGCCCGCGCGGGCCTGCTTCCGGCGCTGCTGACGGACCCCGGCGCGCCCCGCCCCGGGCCGGACGCGCACCCCCGGCGGATGAGGCTCGCCTCGATCGCCCTCGACTGCCCCGACCCCCTGGCGCTGGCGGCCTTCTACCAGCGGGCCACCGGTTACGCCCTCCACCCCGGGTCCGGCGCCGGGTTCGCCGGTCTCACCCGCGAGGACGGTCTCCACATCGGCTTCCAGCGGGTGGCGGGTCACCGGGCTCCCCGGTGGCCCGGCGACGGTGGCACCACGCCCCAGCAGGCGCATCTGGACTTCGACGTCGACGACCTCGACGAGGCGGAGGCCATGCTTCTGGAACTGGGCGCGGCGAAACCGGCGTTCCAGCCGGACAGCGCCCGGTGGCGGGTCCTCACCGACCCGGCGGGCCACCCCTTCTGCATCGTCGCCCGCTGACGGGCCGTATCCACCCCCGCACCGGGCCCCGGTACGGGGGTGGATACGGTCCGTCAGACGGCGGGGACGTGCCTCCCGGCCGCCGGTTCACCGGCGCACGGCGCGGGTTCCTCCCTGGCCGGGCCGCCCGCCACGAGCTCGACCTCGAATCCGGAGGCGTTCTCCAGGTACGCGGCCCGGTGCCCCTCGCCTCCCGCGTAGGGGTGCCGGTCGGCGAACAGCAGCCGCCAGCCGTGCGCCGGGGCCTCCGCCGCGAGTGCGTCCAGCGCCTCCCGGTCCTCGACGTGGAACGCCAGGTGGTTGAGGCCGGGGCGGAGCCGGTCGTGGGTGCGTGCGACCGCGTCCGGCGACTCCTCGATCACGACGTAGCTGTCGCCGCGCCGCCAGCTGCGGCCGTGGGACCAGCGCTGGTACGGCAGGTGTCCCAGGCGGCCGAGCAGCCAGTCCCAGCCGGGCGCCGCCACAGCCAGGTCGGCGACCCACAGCTCGATGTGGTGCACCCGTCCGGTACCGGCTCCCGCCGACGGCAGCGGGACGGCGCGGCGCGGGCCGTCCACGTCGTGGGCGACCGGGTCGCCGTCCTCGTGCCAGTGGATCAGGAAGTGCTCGCCCGATCGGTATCCGTCGAGGCCGGCCCGGCAGTACGCGACCATGTCCTCGGGCAGCGAGTCCAGCCGGAACCAGCCCAGCTCCGAGCACTTGTCGGGCTCCGCGTTGTACGGCGCCCGCTCGGAGTCGTACTCCGCTTCGAAGAACCAGCCCGTGCGCGGGTTGCCGCCGGGGCCCCGGTGGTGCATGACGAGGGCGACGCGCAGTTCCTCCGGCTGGAGGGTGATCCCGATCTCCTCGGCCGCCTCGCGCACGATCGCCTCGCGTACGTCCTCGCCGTCCTCCAGGTGGCCGGAGGGCAGGTGGAGGAGGCCGTCCGCGTAACCCGTGCCGGCCCGGCGGGCGAGCAGCACCCGGGGGCCGCGCCGGAGGATCAGGTGGACGTCGACGACCTCGGTGTGGCGGCGTGAGGGTTCGGCGCGGGCCACGACGGCGTACCGCTCGTCGTCCACGTCCTTGCCCCAGAGGCGGGAGTCCCCGGAGAGCGGTTCGTGGTGGATCCGCTCGGTGTGCGGGGCGAGCAGGGCGGTGAGCAGTTCCGCGGAGACGCCGACCCCGCCCCACACACCCTCGATCAGGACGAGCCGCCCTCCGGGCTTCAGCAGGCCGAACCAGCTCTCCAGGGCCGCCACGGGATCGGGCAGTGCCCAGAGGACGTGCCTGACCAGGACGACGTCGAACCGCCGGTCGCCCACGGGCGGCCGGGCGGCGTCACCGATCAGCACCTCGGAGCCGGTTCCCGCGAGTTTGTCCCGCGCCTGCTCGACCATGCGCGGCGACTGGTCGACCCCGGTGACCCGGTGGCCCTGGCCCGCGGCGAGCAGGGAGAGGCTGCCGGTGCCGCAGCCGAGGTCGAGGATCTCGCAGGAGGTGACGGGGAGCCAGTTCTGCAGGCGCTGCGCCCAGGCGTCGCGCACGACGGGGTCGAGCATTCCGTGGTCGGGTTCTTCGTCGAAGGAGTCGGCGGCCTCGTCCCAGTAACTGATCGTCGTCATGGCTTCCATGGTCCCAGCAGCCGACGGCCGTAGGGACACGGACGGTACGAATTGGGACTGGTCCCGGCCGTACACGGCAGGGGTTGCGGCCCGGACGTGCGCCAACGCCCTTTTCCACGGCCCTGGTTGTCCGACGCCAACGAATCTTCCGGCTCCCGGCCGGCTTCGGCCGGCTCCCGCAATCCGTACGTACGAATGCCGGGTCCGGGGCCGGGGCCGCCGGACCGGCGGGACCCGTGCGGCACCCGGCCCGGCGGG
>NZ_JBHWZJ010000147.1:0-16663 GCF_042728415.1 Streptomyces sp. NPDC060198
GGTTCGGTGCGGACGTCGCCGTTCGCACCGAACCCGGACGGCCCTCACTCGTTCGGGATCACCCCACCGTGAATCCTGTCACCGACCTCCGTGGCCGGCCCTCAGGCAGCCGTGCCGACTCCTTGCAGAATATGGTGCAGGCATGCCGCGACGGCTTGCACCTGAGGGGGCTTGAGCACGGTGTAGTGGTCACCGGGGACGGTGACCACCTCGAAGGTGCCACGACACAGGGCGCGCCAGCTGTCGGCCGTTTCGAGGGTGGCGCCTGACTCGGCCCGCAGGAACTGGATCGGCCCGTCGTACTCGGCGGGGCGGTAGCCGTGGAGTGCCCGTGCGTTGCTCGTGAACCGGGCGACGACGTCCTCGAACTCAAGCCGCCCGATGTCGGTGGGCAGGATGCCGCGCGAGCGCAGCGTCGCGAACAGTCCGGCCGAGGAGACGGCGGCGCCGACGGGGGGCCGGCTGTCCGTGGCCTCGCCCTGCCAGGGCTTGCCCGTCAGCGCGGCCAGGTCACGGCCCAGCCAGTCGAGCAGCTCCGCCTCGTCGATCGGCCTGCGCAGCCCCTGCGGGGTCTCGATGACGTCGATCGCGGTCACGAGGTCGACGGTGTAGCCGAGCGCGGTCAGCTCACGAGCTGTTTCGATGGCGAGGAGGCCGCCCATGGACCAGCCACCGAGCCGGAAGCGCTCCCCGGGCACCTCGCGCACGATCGCCTTGGCGTAGTCGACGGCCAGTTCCTGGAGGGTGGGCGCGATACCCGGCCCGCCCGGTGACTGAAGCGCGTAGAAGGGCTGGTCGTCGCCGAGCAGCCGGGCGAGCTCGGCGTAGCAGAGCACGTCGCCGCCGATGGGGTGAGCGAAGACGAGAGGGACGGCCGTGCCGGTAGTGCGGATGGGGACCAGCGGGGCCCGTCGGGCGGTCCGCCCCCCGTCCTCGCGCCGGTCCCTGAGTTCCTGTGCGAGGGCGCGAATCGTCGGCGCGCCGAACAAGGCGGACACGGGTATCTCCACTCCGCTCTCGGCCCGCAGGACGGAGACGAGGCGGACAGCCTGGAGTGAATCGCCGCCCAACTCGAAGAAGTTGTCCGTGACCGAGAGGGCGGGCACCTCGAAGAACGTGCTCCAGAGTGACAGGAGGAATTCTTCCTCGATGTCCTCCGGCAGCGCGGCTTCGTCCGACGCCGACGCCGACTCCATACGCCGGGTCGTGGCCAGGGCCGCGCGGTCCACCTTTCCGTTGCTCGTGAGCGGGAAGGACTCCCGTACGGAAATGGCCGCAGGCACCATGTAGCGAGGCAGGGCGTCCCCGGTGAGCCGCTTGAGGTCCGCTTCCGTGAGGCGAGAGCCCGGTGCGAGCATGACGTGTGCGGCCAGACGGGTCCGGCCGCGGTCGCCCTCGGCGGCGACCACGGCATTGGTGACGCCGGGGCAGCCGAGCAGTGCGGCCTCCACGTCGCCCAGTTCGATGCGGTGGCCACCGATCTTGACCTGGGTGTCCTCCCGGCCAAGGAACTCGATCTCGCCGCTCGGTAGAAGCCTGCCCAAGTCGCCCGTGCGGTACAGGCGTTCACCGTGAGGTCCGGTGACGAAGCTCTTCGCGGTGCGCTCCTCGTCGCCGAGGTAGCCGCGCGCGACACCGGCGCCCGCGATGCAGATCTCTCCGGGGACCCAGCACGGCCGGGGACGCAACAGACCGTCCGCCACGAAGACCCGCTGATCGCGCATGGCCGTTCCGTACGGGATGGACGTGAGCGCGGCGTCCGACGTCGTGATGCGGTGCCAGATGGACCAGATGGCAGCCTCGGTGGCACCGCCGAGGCTCCACAGTGCCGCGTCCGGGAAGTGCTGCCGGATGTCGTCCGGCAGGGCCACGGGGATCCAGTCGCCACTCATCAGCACGGCGCGCAACGGAGGCAGCCCGGACACGCCGGCGCCGGAAGCCAGATGGGCGGTGAGCATGGACATGAGCGCCGGGACGCTGTTCCAGACCGTGACGCCGTGATCGGCCATGAGGCGCAGCCACTCGACGGGCTCGCGGGCGTCGGCGGGCGAGGGAAGGACCACGCAGGCGCCGGCCGAGAGCGGGCCGAAGATGTCGTACACGGAGAGGTCGAAGTGCAGCGCGGAGAGCGCCAGCACACGATCCCCCTCGGTGAGTGACAGTTCGTCGTTGACGTCCAGGACGGTATTGACCGCCGAGCCGTGCTCGATCATCACGCCCTTGGGGACCCCGGTCGATCCGGAGGTGTAGATGACGTACGCGAGGTCGTGCGGCGACACCGGCACGCGCGGGGGCGTCGGTCTGTCCGGTGTGCCGCCGGTGGAGCCGTCGACATCGAGGACCGTCACGGAGGTGGGCCAGTCGACACTCCCACTCAGCCAGGGTTGCGTCAGGACCGTGGTCACGCCCGCCGACGCGAGCACGGCGGACAGCCGCTTGACGGGCCAGGCCGGGTCGACGGGTACGTAGGCCGCTCCGGCGCGCAGCACACCGAGGCACGCGACGACCTGTTCCCAGCCCTTCTCCATGACCACGCCGACGAGGGCGCCGTGGACCACGCCGGCGTCCGCGAGCAGGCACGCGGCGTGGGCGGACTCGGCATCGAGCTCCGCGTAGGAGAGGGAGCGGGACTGGCTCACGACGGCGACGGAACGCGGGGTGCGCGCCGCCTGCTCCTCGAACCCACGGTGCAGAAGGAAATCCTCGGCGAATTCCCCGTCGAACGTCCCATCCGATACGGACGAGAATTCCGCGGAGTCGGACCATGCGGGGGCCAGCCAAGCGGAATTAACAACAGAGTTCACGAATCAGCCTTTCATACGCCGCAAACATGTCATCGACGACACCCGTCGGGAATACTTCTTCCACCACGTCCCAGTTCAGGATCAGACCGCCGTTCTCTTCGAACGCCGTGTGATCGAGAATCACTTGGGGGGTGCGCACGCCGCTCCAGACCGGCGTGCCGCTCTCGCCCATCCGGCACAGGGCGCCGACCGGGCCCGCCGCCGCGCCCTTGGACGAGGCGCCGCCGATCGTGCTGTTGAAGACAACGGGCATGCGCGCTTGTCCCGCTCCCGCGTCCAGGCGGCCGAGGTCGCGCAGCACGTCGAGGCCCGTGTACGCGGTGTGCTCCATGTCGAGGATGAGCTGCCGCTGGATTCCGGCGGCGACGTCCTTGAACGCCGCTTTCCGGTCCACGTGCACCTCGAGCAGACTGGTGGAGGAGAAGTTGCCCACGGTCTTCGACATGTCCTCGTCGGTGAGGCCCGAGCGGTGGGAGACCAGAACATTGACGGTGAAGTCGGGCGACTTGGACCAGCGGGCGAGCACCTGGCAGTAGGCGGCGAGGATCGCGCCCGACGAGGTCACCCCGGCCGCTGCCGCGTTGCGCTTGAACTGCTCCCACTCCGGGGTCTCGACGCGCAGGAAGCGGTTGGTGAAGACCGGCTTGGCCACCTCGCCCAGCCGTACGGCGAGCGGCAGTTCGGGGGCGGGCGGCAGCGAGGCAGCCCGGGAGCGCCAGTACTCCCTGCTCGGCTCCATCTCCTCCGACTCGCCGAACGCGCGCACCTTCAGAACGTGGTCCTTGAAGGAGCCGCCGGGCCCTTCGAGGATGCAGGCCGGGTCGTGGTAGAGGTCGGCCCACTCCTGGAACAGCAGGGCGCTGCTCCCGCCGTCGGAGATCAGCACGTCGATGCCCACGTGGAGCCGGGTGACGGTGTCGTCGACGTGGGTGGCCCGCACGACGAAGAGCGGCCAGGACGCCGTGTCGAAGGTCTGCGCCTTGAGCTCCTCGCGCAGGGCGGCGAGCCGCTGCGCCCGCTCCTCGGTGGTGAGGTGGCGCAGGTCCTCGACCGGGATGGCGTACTCCGGGGTCCGGGAGAGGACTCGTTGGCCGCCCGCGGGGTCGAACACGGCCCGCAGCATCTCGTGCCTCTCGACGAGCCGGCGCAGGGCGCGTTCGGCGGCGTGCACGTCGAAGCGGGCAAGGTCGACCTCGACATAGAGATACGTCGATACATTGCCGAGCTCGAAGTCGCCCTTGCGGCCCGCCAGATATGCCTCCTGCAGCTTGGTCAGCGGGAACGGCTCAGAGGCGACGGCGTTCCACTCGCGCGCCGAGCCGGGGCCGCCGGGCGGGGCCGATCGGGTATCGGTGCCTGTGCCTGTGCCTGTGCCGGTGAAGGTGCCCGTACTGGTGACAGTGGCACTGGGCAAGGGCGCCGAAGGTGCCGCGTCCACTGCCTCTTCGCGGGCCGGTGCGAACTGCTCGACGACGTGCTGCGCCAGCGACTCCGGAGTCGGGAAGTCGAAGACCACGGTGGCGCCGAGCCGCGTGCCGAGCTTGCGGCCGAGCCGCACCCTCAACTCCATCGAGGTGAGCGAGTCGAAGCCCATCTCGTAGAAGGACTGCTGGGCGTCGACCTTGCTGGGCGGGAGGCCCAGGAGCCCTCCCACGCAGACCTTCACCAGCGTCAGCAGCCCGACGACCTTCTGGTCGTCCGAGGCGTCGGCCGACTTCAGGAGGGCGAGGACGTCGACGGCCTCCGTGGAGTCGTTCCCTGCCCCCGGAGTGAGAGCGGAGTCCCGCTGCTCCGGCGTGGAGCTCGCCTGGGCGAGGCTGGGCGCCTTCGGCGTCGCCGACTCGCTCGGCTTGTTCAGGCGGCGCACCGGGGCGGCCGACGCAGCGGCGCCCGCGCGCCGAAGGGCGGCGAGCCCGCCGAGCAGGAACGGACCCTCGTACGCGCCCTCGGCCCCCGACTCCTCCGGCACAGCCAGGCGCGCGCCGACCAGAGCCGCCGGTCCGCTCCCGAACGCGCAGTCGAAGAGCCCCAGTCCCTCGGCGACCTCGAACGGGGCCACGCCGTTGCGGCGCAGGCGCAGCAGGTCGCCCTCGCTGAGGTGGCCGGTCATGCCCGTCGCCTGGGCCCACAGGCCCCAGGCGACCGAGTTGGCGGGGCGCCCCCGGGAGCGGCGCCAGTGGGCGAATTGGTCCAGGAAGGCGTTGGCGCCCGCGTAGTTGGCCTGGCCGGGCCCGCCGAGCACGCCGTACAGCGAGGAGAACAGCGTGAAGAAGCGCAATTCGTCCCCGGCCGTCGCGGCGTCCAGGTGCAGGGCCGAGTCGACCTTGCTCCGCAGCACCCTGTGGAGCTGGTCCTGCGTCATGTTCGAGACGATCGAGTCGTCGAGCACGCCGGCGGCGTGCACCACACCCACGATCGGGCGCTCGGAACGCACCTGGGCGAGGGCCTTCTGGACGTCCAGCGCGTCCGATACGTCCGTGCGGAGAATCCGAACCCCGGCGCCAAGAGACGTCAACTCCTGGCAGAAAACGTCGATGCCGGACGCTTCGCTGCCGCTTCGGCTCAGCAGTACCAGGGAGCGCGCGCCCCACCGGGTCACCAGGTGGCGCGCCAGTTCGCGGCCTATGGTCCCGGTGCCGCCCGTGATGACGACGGCACCGTCACCGAGTTCTGGCAGGTCGGGCTCGGCCGCCGGATGCGGGGCGAGCTGCGGACGCAGTATCCGCCCGGAACGGACGGCGAGTTGTGCATCCGTGCGCTTCAAGGCGGCTTCGAGCGGCGCAGGTCGGGCGCAGTCGGGGGTGCTGATGTCGATGATCCTGAACTGCCCCGGGTGCTCGGTCTGGGCGGAACGGACCATCCCCCAGAGCGCGCTGGAGCCGAGGTCGAACGCGTCGTCGCCGGGCGTCGCGACCGCGTCCCGCGTCACGCAGGTCAGCAGTACGCGGCCTTCCAGCTCCGGTGCGTCCAGCCAGCGGCGTACCGTCTTCAATGCCCAGGACGCCGAGGCGTGGACCTGCTCGTCGACACCACCCGTCACGGTGGGGGCCGCGAGCACGACCTGCCAGGTGCCGGGCAGGCCCTTCACCACCATCATCGCCTCGTCGAAGGTGGCGACGGCTATCCCCCCGCGCGCGGTCTCGCGCAGCGCAGCGGAGAGTGGTCCGTCATCACCGGCGACCACGCACAGGCGGTACTCCTGGCCGTCCGCATCGGAGACCTCGTCCCACGCCATCGCGTACAGCGAGGCCGCGTCGAGGTCCGGCGCGGCCCCGGGCAGAGCCAGGCCACGGACCACCATGCGGTCGACGGACAGCAGCACGTGGCCGTCGTCGTCGGTCAGCGTGAGGGTGATCGCGTCCGGAGCGACCCGGCGTGCGACGGCGTAGCACTCGTCGGCGGCGGTCGCCTCGGAGTCGACACCGATCCGTACGCCACTGAAGACGAACGGCACGGAGATGTTCCCGGTGGCGGCCTCGCCCAGCAGACCGCAGCGCACCGCGGCGTGCAGCGCGGCGTCCACCAGGGCCGGGTGGATCGCGAAGCCGCGGTGGTTGACGCGTGCCCCCGCGGGCAGTACGACGCGGGATCGGACCCAGTCCTCGTGGTGCTCGCCGGAACGCACGCCCTGGAACGCCTCGCCGTACCCGTACCCGAGGTCCAGCAGATCCTGGTACAGGCCGTCGACGGCGAGCTCGGCGGCACCGGGCACGACGGACACGTCGGCCTTGAGCGGTGTCGTGGCGGTCCGCGGTCCGGCCAGGAGCCCGTCCGCGTTGCGCAGCCAGGAGCCCTCGCCCACCGGGCGGGAGAAGATCGCAGCCGGTCGCGCGGCCCCACCGCCTTCCGGTGGCGCGGGCTCGACGGACACCTGGATGTCGACGGGGGAGCCGTCCATGGGGAGCAACAGCGGATCACGGAGCAGCAGTTCGTCGAGGCCGTCGCAGCCGAGCTCACGGCCCGCGGACAGCAGCAGCTCCGCGAAGGCAGTGCCCGGCAGCAGTGCCGTGTCCTTGACCCGATGGTCCATGAGCCAGGGGTGGCTGCGCAGCGAGAGGCGGCCGCTCATCAGGACTCTGCCGTCCGCGGACTCGACGACGGAGGAGATCCACGGGTGCTCGCCGTCGGCGAGCGGGGCAACGGGCCTGAGACGGCCGCGGTCACCCCGGGCGGAGCGGCCGGAGGTCATACCGTCCGTCTGCGACGGCAGCCAGAACCTGACGCCCTCGAAGGGGTACGTGGGCAGGTCGGCCGGGACCGTACGGGCCGGGGCGTGGACGGCACGCAGCACGTTCCATTCGACGGAGTGCCCCTGGACGTACGCCTCGGCCGCGGCTGTCATGAACCGCTCGTACGCTCCCTGGTCGCGCTTGAGGGTGGCGCAGACCGGGGCGTCCTCGTCGGCCTCGCGCAGGATGGACTCCAACGAGCCCAGCAGGACGGGGTGCGGGCTGATCTCGATGAAGGCGTCGTAGCCGTGCGACGTGAGCTCCGCGATGGTCTCCGCGAATCGGACCTGGCCGCGCAGGTTTCGGTACCAGTATTCGGCGGCCATCTCCTCGCCCCGGATCGGGCGGGCCTCGACCGTCGAGAAGACCGGTACCGCCCCGGCCGAGGGCACGATCCCGTCGAGCTCGGCCATGATCTGGTCCTGGAGCTCGGCCATGACGGGGGAGTGCGATGCGCACTTGGCCGGCACCCGGCGCGCGTACACACCCCGGTCCTCGCAGAGGTCGAGCAGGCGCTGGATGCCGGGCTCGTCATCGCCGGACAGGATGACGAACTCGGGCCCGTTGGTGGCCGCGAGGACAAGGTCGGCATCGGCTTCGGCCACGAGCAGCAGGGCCTTGTCCTGCGAGACGGCGACGGCCGCCATGCCGCCGCGGCCCGATTCCTCCAAGATCCGGCTGCGGCCGGCCACGACGCGGGCCGCGTCCGACAGGCTCAGGGTTCCGGCCAAGGCGGCGGCCGCGACCTCGCCCTGGGAGTGGCCGACGACCGCGGCGGGCTCGACGCCCGCCGACCGCCACAGCTCGGCGAGCCCCAGCATCATGGTGAAGAGCAGTGGCTGGATGACATCGGTGCGTTCCAGGTCGGTCTCCCGGTCGTCGCCGGACAGGACCGCCATGAGGTCGTAGCCGAGGTGCGGCTCGAACGCGGCGACGCACTCCTCGACGCGGAGCCGGAAGACCTCGGACTCCTCAAGGAGCCGCGCGGCCATGCCCGGCCACTGCGAGCCCTGCCCGGGGAAGACGAACACCGGGCGCCGGATGCGCCGTGCCTCACCCCGTACGACGGCGGGGTCCTCCTCCTGGCCGGCGAGTGCGCCGAGTCCGGCGAGGAGCTGGTCGCGGTCCCTGCCGACCACGACGGCGCGATGGTCGAAGTCCTCGCGCGCGGTGGCGAGTGCGTGCGCGATGTTCGGCACGGGGTCGGCGCCGGACGCCAGCTTCTCGGCGACGGCCGCGGCATAGGCGCGGAGCGCGGACGGGGTCTTGGCGGAGATCTTCAGGAGGTCGACGCCGGGGGCGAAGGAGCCGCCGGCCTCCGTTCGCGGCGCCTCGACGCCGCCGGGCCCTGGCGCCCGTACTACCTCCGGGCGCTGTTCCTGGGGCTCGGGGTCCCAGCTCTCCAGGATGACGTGGGAGTTGGTGCCGCTGACGCCGAACGAGGACACGGCGCAGCGCCGCACCCCGTCCCGGGTGGTGGGCCAGGGGCGGGCCTCGCGGAGTACGTCGACGGACGCCGACCAGTCCACATGAGAGTTGAGAGCGCCCTCGACATGGAGCGTCTTGGGCATGGTGGCGGCCCTCATCGCCGTCAGGCACTTGATGACGCCGCCGACGCCGGCCGCGGCCATGGAGTGGCCGACGCTCGACTTGAAGGAGCCGATCCAGACCGGCTCTTCGCGCTCCCCCTGACCGTATGTCGCCTGGATGGCATTGGCCTCGATGGGGTCGCCGAGCTTGGTGGCGGTGCCGTGCGCCTCGACCAACTGGATGTCACCGGGCCGCAGGCGGGCGTCCGCGAGGGCCTGGTTGATCACCTTGACCTGGGCGCGGCCGTTGGGTGCCGTCAGGCCGTTGCTCGCGCCGTCCTGGTTGACCGCCGAGCCCTTGATCACGCCGAGGATGCGGCGCGCCAGGCGCTTCGCCTTCGACAGCGGCTCCAGGACCAGGACACCCGCACCCTCGGCCCACACGGTGCCGTTGGCGGTGTCCGCGAAGGTCCGGCAACGCCCGTCCGGCGACAGGGCGCCCTTGCGCGCGTAGTCGACGAACATGCCGGGCCCCGCAAGCACGGTGCAGCCGCCGGCCAGGGCGAGGTCCGTCTCGCCGTTGCGCAGCGAGCGGACCGCCTGGTGGATCGCGACTCCCGAGGAGGAGCAGGCAGTGTCGAAGGTGATGGCCGGGCCTTCGAGGCCGAGCAGATACGAGATGCGCCCGGACGCGACACTCGGCGAGGTGCCGGTGCCCATGAAGCCTGCGGTCTCGTCCTGCCACTTCCACAACGGCTGCCCGTACTCATTGGGCATGACGCCGACGAAGACGCCGGTGCGCGAGCCCTTGAGGCTCGACGGGACGATGCCGGCCCGCTCGATCGACTCCCAGGCGACCTGGAGGAGGATCCGTTGCTGCGGGTCCATCGCGATCGCTTCGGCGGGTCTGATGCCGAAGAACGCCGCGTCGAAGGTGTCCGCGTCGTGCAGGAACCCGCCCTGGCGGACGAAGCTCGGGTCGTACAGTTCCTCGGTGTGCCAGTCGCGGTTGTCGGGGAATTCCCCCACACCGTCTCGGCCTTCGGACACCAGCTCCCAGAGTCGGTCGGGGCTGGTTATGCCGCCGGGATAGCGGCACGCCATACCGATGACAGCGATGTCATCGTGTCCGTCGGCGCTGTTGCCCATGTCGTGTTCAGCCACGCCGCGTCTCCGTCTTCTCCATCAGGGTGTTCACGTATGTCGCCAATTCGTTGATCGTCGGGTAGTCGAAGAGCGTCGTGTCCGGGAGCTCGAGGGCGGTCGCGGTGGAGATCCGGTCGAGGAGTTCGAGGAGTGTCATCGAGTCGATGCCCGTGTCCTGGAACGTCCGGTCCGGGTCGATCCGGGAAGTCGATCCGCCCAGGACCGCGAAGAGTTCGTCCTCGAGGAAGGTGCGGGTCAGCCAGAGGCGGTCGGCGGGGCTGGGTGCGGCCGTCCAACGTTCGGCGAGGGTGGGGGGTGCGGCGGTCTCGGATGCCTGAGGCGCCTGTGCGCTCTGGGCCGTCCGGCAGGTGGTCTCCCACGCGAAGGTCTCGCGTTCGAAGGGCGCCGTCGGCAGGCCCGGCACCCTGCGCGCACCCAAGCCCAACCTCTCGCGAATCCGGGTGATATCACCCATGTACGCGTACTCCGCGGCGAGCGCCACCAGTGACTCGCGGGCGGGCCCCGTCTCCTTCAACCAGGTCTCGGGAACGGCGAGCCCCTGCCCCGCGGCGGCCTTCTCCAGGCCGAGCCTGATCTCCGCCCAGTCGCCGCCGAGCACCGCGGCCCGGTGTTCGCCCTGGGCACGGTGGGCCAGCGTCCACGCCGCATCGGCCACGGAGCGCCGGCCGGTGGGGAGGGAGTGGTCCAGAAGGGCACGGGCCAAGCCCTGGACCGCCTTCCTCGACCGACCGGAGAGGCACCAGACGGCGTCCTCGCTCTCCTGGTCACCGCGCTCGGCAGAGCGCGGGTCGGCGGCTGTCGACGGCGCGCCGGTCAGCACCACATGGGCGTTGGTACCGCCCATGCCGAGCGAGCTGACGCCCAGGGCGTCGGCCCGGGTGAAGGAGTACTCCTCGCCCCGCGTGACGACGCGGATGTTGAGCTCTTCCAGGGATACCCCGGGCGGGCTCTTCTCGAAGTTGAGACTCGGCGGCACGTGTCCGTGGTGGAGGGCCAGGCAGGCCTTGATGAACCCGGCGATACCGGCGGCCGACTCCAGGTGCCCGATGTTCGTCTTCACCGACCCGACCCGCACGGGGTCGCCGGGCGGGCGCCCGCTGCCGACCGCCGCGCCGACCGCCCGCGCTTCGACGGGGTCGCCGGCGGGCGTGCCCGTCCCGTGCAGTTCGACGTAGGCGATATCACCGGCGTGCACGCCTGCGGCCGCGTGGGCCGCCGCGATCACCTCGTGGTGAGCTTCCTGAGACGGGACCCCCGGTCCGGACCGGCCGCCGTCGTTGTTGACGGCGCTGCCGCGGATGACGCAGTAGACCGGGTCGCCGTCGCGGACCGCCGCGTCCAAGGGCTTCAGCACGACGCAGCCGCCGCCCTCGCCGCGCACGTAGCCGTTGGCCGCCTCGTCGAAGGTGTGGCACCGGCCGTCCGGTGACAGGCCGCCCCACAGCTGGATCTGGTCGGTCACCTGCTGGAGAAGGTTGAGGTGGATGCCGCCGACGAGCGCCGCCTCGCATTCGCCGAGCCGGAGCCCGGACAGGGCGCGGTGCAGTGCCACCAGGGAAGAGGACTGGCCCGTGTCGATCACTTCGCTCGGGCCACGCAGCCCGAGGACGTGCGAGACGCGGTTGGCCAGCAGGGCCCGGCTGCTGCCCATGTGGCCGAAGCGGTCCAAGTTCCCGGCGGCGAAGTAGCTCAGCCGGAAGTCGTCGGCGGCGGCCCCGACGAAGACGCCCCAGCGCGAGCCGCTCAGGGAGGAAGGGTTCAGGGACGCGTCCTCGACGGCCTCCCAGGCAAGTTCGAGGAGGATCCGCGCCTGCGGGTCCATGTGCTGGGCCTCGCGCGGCGAGATGCCGAAGAAGTTGGCGTCGAAGTCCATGACGCCATCGATGAACCCGCCGACGGTGACGCGCCCGGAGGGCCCGTGCGGGCAGTCGACCCACCGGTCCGCCGGCGCCGCGCCCACCGACGACGTACCGGACGTGAGGTTCTCCCAGAACTCGGCCGGACCAGTGGCGCCGGGAAAGCGGCAGGACATGCCGATGACGGCCACCGGCTGCGAGGGGAGCGATGCGCCGGCAGTCATCGCGCGGCCTCGGTCCCCGTCCGGCGCGGTCCGGGGCCGGGCCCGACCACGAGGCTCTTCAGGCCGCGGAAGGTCGGGCTGGCCTTCCACTCCCGCTCCTCGGCAGTCGTCAGCGACGCCAGGTCGGGGCAGCGCTCGATGAGGACGTCGAAGGCCTCCTCGGCCTCCAGCCGTGCGAGGTGCTTGCCGATGCAGTTGTGGATCCCGCCGCCGAACGCCAGGTGCTCGCGGCGCGGCTCCGTGATGGTGAAATCGTCGGGCCGCTCGAAGCGCTCGTCGTCGCGGTTGGCCGCGGCGAACGCGAGGAAGACGATAGAACCGGCGGGTATCTCCACGCCGTTGACCTCTGCCGTCTCCGTGACGTACCGGTACAGCGAGAGGTTGAACGGTGACTGGTGCCGCAGCATCTCCTCGACGGCGCGTGGTATGAGGGAGCGGTCCGCCCAGAGCTTCTCCCGCTCCAGCGGGTTGGCCTCCAGGGTCAGGAAGCCCGTCACGATGAGGTTCGCCGTCGTCTCGTACCCCGCAGCGAGCAGCGCGTACGCCTGGGCCACGGCCTCGGGGGCGTCGAGCGGGCGCGCGAGCAGGGACAGCACGTCGCCGTCATCGGCAGCGCGCTTGTGTCCGATGAGATCACTCAAGTAGCCCACCATCAACGCGGCGTCGCGTCTGAGGACCTCCGGGTCGGCGTTGCTCGTGATGGTCTGGACCCAGGAGTTGAAGGTGCCCCGGTCCTCCTCGGGCACCCCGAGGGTGCTGCAGATCACCGCGATCGAGAAGGGGAACGCGAAGTCCTGGACGAGGTCGAAGGTGTCCTGGCCGGCCACGGCGTCGAGGGTCTCTTCGGCGAGCGCGCGGATCTCGGCCCGCTTGGTGGCGATGGCCCGGGAGGTGAAGGCGCTGTTGATCGGTTTGCGGAGTGCGGTGTGCTTCGGTGGATCGTTGTTGGCCATGTTGTCGTAGAGCAGGGAGGACCGCGCCTGCGGGTTGCCCTCGCCCGGGGCGTTCGCCGCGAACAGCGGCATGGCCTCGCTGATGCTCTTGCGGAACCTCGGGTCGCGTAGGACGAATTCGACGTCCGCGTACGCGGTGATGAGCCAGGCCTTCAGATTCGGCGGGATGTAGGCCATACCCGTCTCGAGCACAATCTCGGTGGGTTTGTTCCCGGCTTGCTTGATGTCCCGGTACACGGGCTGCGGGTCCCGGTAGAAGTCATGGCCAAGACTCAGGGGACACGATGCTGCTTCGGGGAGGGGCGCTGTCATCTCAGCCTTTCATGAAATACGTGTGCGAGAGCAGGGGAAAAGGGGGCTTCGGGGAACGCGGGTCCGGCTGGCAGCGGTTCGCACGGGCGCACGGTCATGCGATGCGGCGCGCGGCGACGTGAAGGCTCACGTTTGAGCGAAGTGGACGTGATGCGGGGAGAGTTGGCTCCGCCGCGGGATGCGCGGAGTAAGGCGCTCGAAAGGGGGGCGCGGCTCGGCAGTCAGGCCCGACCCCTGGGCGCGTCGGCGCGGGGGTCGGGGCGTGAGGTGGTAGGTGTCGTGTCGTGGACACCCAAGGGTTGTCCCGCGATGCGTGGTGGAGCAGTGCGCGGCGTCGGATGCGGTGCATCGCAAGGGGCGGAGGGGCGTCCGCATACTGGATGCAGCGGGACGTTCCGACAACGCGGCGAGGTGCCGTGGCCGTCGTCGCGCACCCGCCAGGAAACGCGGGACAGCCCCTAGCCGGCTGCGACGGGTGATGGCGCCGGTGGTGGCCCCTGCGAGAGGGGCGCGTGGCGCGAGGAGGATTGGTCCGCGCGCCCGGTCATGGGCCGCTCAGGCGCGCCCGAAGACCAGCGAGACGTTGTGGCCGCCGAAGCCGAAGGAATTCGCGAGCGCGCTCTGCCACTGCCCCGAACGCGCCGAACCCGCGGCCACATCGAGTTCGACCTGGGGGTCCTGCTCCGTGAGGTTGCGGGTCGCCGGGACGCTTCCCTCGCGCAGCGCCAGGACGGAGACCATGGCACCGAGGGCGCCGGACGCGCCCAGCAAATGGCCGGTCATGGACTTCGTCGCCGTCACCACGGGGTGGGTGCCGACAGCCTGCGCGATGGCCCGAGCCTCCGCCACATCGCCCTGCGGGGTCGAGGTGGCGTGGGCGTGCACGAGCCCCACGTCCGCCCCACTCACCCCGGCGTCCCGCAGTGACTGGGACATCGCCCGGACCTGGCCCGACACGTCGGAAGCCGTGATGTGGACGGCACTTGAACTGATGCCCGCGCCCAAGAGCGCGCCGTGCGCCCGGGAACCCCTGGCCCGCGCGTGGTCGGCGCGCTCCAAAACGACCACCGCCCCGCCTTCGCCGAGCACAAATCCGTTGCGGCCCTTGTCGAAGGGGCGGGACGCGTGTTCGGGGGCGTCGTTGCTGGTGGACAGCGCCATCATCTGGGCGAAGGCGGTCAGTGGCAGCGGGTGCACGCTGGCCTCGACACCGCCCGCCACGACGACGTCCACGCGGCCGGACCTGATGAGGTCGAGGCCGAGAGCGATGGCCTCCGCGCCCGAGGCGCAGGCGCTCACCGGAGCGTGCGCCCCACCCTGTGCGTTCAGGTCCATGCTGACCCAGGCAGCGGGGCCGTTGGCCATCAGCATCGGCACCGTGTGCGGTGAGACGCGGCGCGGCCCGGACGTCTCCAGGATGTGGTTCTGCCCCAGCAGCGAGGTGACGCCGCCGATGCCCGTGCCCAGAACGACCGCGAGCCGCTCGGGCTCGACCTCGGGGGCGCCGGCGTCCGCCCATGCCTCCCGCGCGGTGACGAGCGCGATCTGCTCGGACCTGTCGAGCTTGCGGGCCTCGGTCCGCTTCAGCGAATCGGAGGGATCACCGGCCAGTTGTGCGGCGATACGGACTGGAAGTGTATCGGCCCAACTCTCTTTGAGTACACCAATTCCGTTCTCGCCTCTCTGCATTGCGGCCCAGGTGTCATTCGCGTCGACACCCAGCGGCGTCATCGCGCCAAGGCCAGTTACCCAGACATCCACTGCGTTCCACATACGGCCGCACGCTAGCCAACGGTCCAGCGGGTCCGCAAGTGACCGTGACCGGCTGCTTTTCAGGTTTAGGGGTTACCCATCCCCCTACATTCCAGGCGCCTGTTGGCGACGGATATAGGGGGGTGGGAATTGTGCATCGAGGAGTTGGGCGGGTATGGCCGACAGTGACATGCGTAAGAGCTCGTAACGCGATCATGGTCGGGTCTTCTTGGGACGCCGATAGCGGATGAGGCCGCAGGCGAGAGGGGCGGAGGCGTCGCGGAGTTCGGTGCGGCGTTCCCGGCGGACGGCGAGGCGTTTGAAGTGGTCGAGCAGGGCGAACGCCTGCTCGACGACGTGTCGCAATTTTCCGATGTCTTTGATGTTTGTTGATCCCTTACGGAAGTTGGTGATCCCTTATGGGGGATAACGGGCAGGATTCGTCGGCGACGGAGCTCGTCGCGGTGGGTGCTGGACTCGTAGCCCTTGTCGCCGAGTAAGGGCTGTCCCACAATTCGTGGTGGATCAGTGCGCGGCGTCAGGTGCGGTGCACCGCGGGGCGGAGGAGCATTCGCATACTGGATTCAGCGGGACGTTCCGACAACGCGGCGGGGTGCCGTAGCTGTCGTCGGGACCGCGTTCGTCGCAGATCAGGTGGTACTTGCTGCCTTTCTTCCGCCGGTCGACCGGTGACGGACCGGTGTCGGTGCCCTCTCTCGCGCGGATGATGGGAACCATCCATACACGCATGTGACCAGTCGGGTTCGCCGGCCGCATTCAGCTCGGCGAGCAGGACCCGGTGGAGACGGTCGAAGACCCCTGCCCGCTGCCCCGGGGCCAGGCGGTGCCGCCATGTCTGTCCTGATCCGAACCCCAGTTCCAGGGGGAGGAGTTGCCAGGCTGTGTCGTCGTGGAGGACGAAGAGGATGCCCTGGAGGCAGAGCCGGTCCGACACCGGCCTCGGCCCCGACGGCCGCTCCGGCAGCATCAGTTCGACCAGAGCCCACAACCCGTCGTCCACGATCCACGGTCGAGTGCCCACACCCTGACGAACGGCCGAATCACCACACCGGTAGCTCCCTTCACGTCATCATTCACAGGATCGTGCTAGGAGCTCCAAGGGATGAAATCACTGGGATCTGCGGGTTCCAGGGGGGTGCGGGACCGTGGGCGGTACAGGACGGCGGCGAACGCTACCCAGGTCGGCCAGGCGCGTGTCCGGGGCCCGCTCCCCCTTCCGGACCCCGTGCGGCCCGGTCTGCCGGGCAGGTGCGGACCCCGGACGTGCTTTGATCTACGTGGCCTGCGCACGGGCTGGCCGAAAGCCGACTGCCTGGAGGAGCAGCGATGGACATGGTGGAGCGATGCGGCGCGCGACATGTCATCGGTGACCTGCTTTCGCGGGTGCGGGAAGGTGCGGGCCGTGCCGTGCTCGTGACGGGGGCGCCCGGAATGGGCAAGACCGCGCTGATCCGCTATGCGCAGGAGCTCGCTGAGGAGTGCGGAGCGGTCGTCCTGACCGCCGCCGCCTCCGCGGCGGAGCGCCAACTCCCCCTTGGTGTCGTCAGTCAGCTCTTCGCGACGGCGCCGTTCCCGCCGGGCCAGGCCGTAGCGCTCGCCGAGGGTTCCGCCCCGGTCACGGCGGCCGACAGCCTCTACCGCCACCTCGCCCTCCTCGCCCAGCGTGCCCCCGTGGTCCTCACCGTCGACGACGCGCACGACATGGACGCGGCCTCGCTGCTGTGTCTCCAGCACCTGATGCGCCGGGTAGGCACGCTGCGCGTCCTCATCGTGCTCGGCGAGCGCGCGGGCGGCGGCGGTCAGGGCGGCTCCGCCC